>JBLMZU010000433.1:0-15920 GCA_050258995.1 Bacteroidota bacterium | reverse complement strand
AAGGCCGGACCTACGGATATCGCAGGCTGGTCTGGGCCGCGGATCAAAAAACCCTGTACAACCGCATCGACCCGGATCACATCGCGGATGCCCGTGTTAAGAATGCCGTCCTGGGCCGCCGGGCTGAGATTGCAGACAAGTCCGGAAACGACTCGGTCTACACCGTTTTCCTGGCACTGGACCTGGATAAGAGCTACTTCTCCAGCCGGGCCAGCGAACACTTCTTCTATACGCCGGTCCGTACGGGCCAATCGGCTGCCGGGCCGATTCCAAGCGAGGCAGACCGGGAAACCATCGAGAACTGGCTGAGAAAGTTTTACGCCCTGACCACCTACGAGGTCTCATGTCCGGTCATGCGGGACAGTACCATGGCGCCCGAGGGGAAAACCGGTCTGATTGTGAGCGTGTTGTTCGATTACAAACTCACCAGGCATATCGAGCAGATGGGCTGGTACGAGGATTTTAAATCCCTCTCGGAAGCGTGCATCATCGACACCCTGAACTCGTCCATCTACCCGGGGCTCAAGGTTGCCATTTTACAAAAGTTTTCATCCACTCCGCTCACCATGGCAAAGGTTGCCGGCAACCTGGATGGCGCCATCACAGGCTGGTCATTTGCCAATCACCCCATGCCGGCGGAAAACAGATTACCCAGGATCCTGAACGCCGTCAAGACTCCCATACCAGGCATTGTCCAGGCGGGCCAATGGACGTTCAGTCCATCCGGTTTCCCGATCTCCATCCTGACCGGCAAACTGGCAGCAGACAGGGTCATCAAGGAACTGACAAAACCATAACAGACAGGCTGTTAAGTGCTTCAAGCTGAAAATCCACCATGGTAAAGCACTTGTGCCAATCTGCAATTTCGCCTGTATAATCCACACCAACAACCCAGACGACGCGGCAATAAGTTTTTACTGGTGAGGAGAGAAGAATGGCAAATTATATTTGTGCAACCTGTGGGGTCCAGCATGCCGAGGGGGAGTCGGAGGCGCCGCCGCAGAACTGTCGTATTTGTGAGGACGAGCGCCAGTATATCGGGCATGATGGCCAGCGCTGGACGACGATCTCCGACTTACAAAAGGATCATCACAACCGGATCGAGGAGATCGAGCTAAACCTGACCGGCATCGGGACCGTCCCGGGCTTTGCGATCGGGCAGCGGGCGCTGCTGGTGCAAACCCCCGAGGGAAATATCCTGTGGGACTGCATCAGCTTGCTCGACGGCGATACGCTGGAGGAGGTCCGCAAGCTGGGCGGGATCTCGGCCATCGCCGTCTCGCATCCGCACACGGTCGGGTCGGTGGTGGAGTGGAGCCATGCCTTCGATTTCGCACCCATCTACTGGCACGCCGACAACCGCCGCTGGGTGATGCGGCCGGACCGGGCGTTCGTATTCTGGGAGGGCGAGACCTGTGAGATCCTGGGTGGAGTCACCCTGATCCGCTGCGGGGGTCACTTCGAGGGGTCGACCGTCCTGCACTGGCCCCAGGGTGCAAATGGAAGCGGCGCCCTGCTGACCGGCGACACCATGCAGGTCGCCTCGGACCGGCGCTATGTCAGCTTCATGTACAGCTACCCCAACATGATCCCGCTGAACAGGCCCGCGGTCGAGCGGATCCTGAACGCAGTTGAGCCTTTTGCATTCGACCGTATATACGGCGGCTGGTGGGATTATCACGTCAAGGATGCCAAGTACGCTCTGAAGCGATCTGCCGAAAGATATATCCGGGCGATCAGCGAATAGGAGTCACCACGCAATTGGACGGATTCGGTGATCCTGCCGGTCGAAACCTTTTTCCCCCGCTTCCATCGCCTGGCGCCATGAACTATGGAATACACGAACACCGCAGTTTTCGCTACGGGTTTTTACAAAAAGACGCTGAGCAACGTTTCCCATAACCTTATGCGTACATTCCCCAAGTTCCAAAGGAGGGGAATCCGTTTATAATTAATCGTCTATTGAGGGGACAAAATTACATATTTTGAGTATGTTCAACTGTCTTTTGAAAAGGATGGTGGTGCATGAAGGTTAATGGTAAGTCGAAGACTCCCATCACCGCCGCGCAGTCGAAACCGAACAGTGGGGAATCGGGCGGGAAAAAAGCGCGGACATCACAGCAGGCATCAAAGAGCAAAAACCGAGGAGTCCAATCAGCCGTCCTGGAACGGATCAGCGACGGCATCCTGGCATTCGATGCCGGGATGAACTACACCTATCTCAACGAACGGGCCGGGGAATTGTTAGGCCGCCGCGTAGAGGATCTGGTCGGCAAAAATCTGCAGGAGGAATATGCCGGCGCGGACCGTACTCCATTCATGGAGGCCTGCCAGCGCGCCCTCGAGACCCAGTCCGTTGTCTGGCTGAACGAATATTTTCCTACCACGGACCGCTGGCTGGAAGGCCGCGTCTATCCATCGCAGGATGGCGTGTCGGTGCTCTTCAGGGACGGCATGGCCGGGAAGGCAGACGAGGAGCGCACCCGGATGCTTTCCCTGCTCCCCCAACAGAACCCCGCGCCGGTGATGCGCCTCACACGTGATGCGCAGATCCTGTACGCCAACCAGGCCGCCGCGCCGCTGCTTGAAACCTGGAAGCGGGAGGGCGCCTCCTCCGCCTCCTTCCTCAAAATCAAGGAACTGCTGCCGCAGGTGATCGAAAAGAATACGAACCAGGCGATCGAGATCGAAAACGAGGGGCGGATCTTTTTCTGTCAGTTCGTTCCCTTCCTGAGCGAAGGATACATCAACATCTATTTCAGCGACATTACCGAGCGCAAACAGGTGGAAGAGGCCCTGCGTGCCATTGTCAACCAGCCGGGGGCGGGCATCACCCGCACCGACCGCGCCGGCAGGTATACGTTCATCAACCAGGCATTTTGTGACTTGCTCGGTTACGCAGAAGCCGACCTGGCCGGCAAGTCGATCTGGGACCTGACAGACAAGGAAGTTCTGGAGAAGAACCGGAAATTATTCGAGCACATGCTCTCCACGGGGGAAGGCTATCAGATCGAAAAGCGCCTGATCCGGCGGAATGGCTCGATGATCTGGGTCAATGTGGGATCCTCGCCGCTGCTGGATGCCGATGGCCGCATTGTGGGGACCACGGCCGTGGTTGTGGATATCACCCGCCGCAAGCGCGCCGAGGAATCACTGCTGGAGAGTGCGCGGCGCTCGCTGTACCTGTCGTCCCTCAGCGACACGATCCGCTCGATTGAGAGTCCCTCCAGGATCCAGATCGAGGCCGCCTGCCTGCTCGGCGCCCACCTGAAAGCCAGCCGCGTGGCCTATGCCGAGGTGGAGCCGGACGGCAGGTTCCTCGTCCAGGACAATTATGTGGACGAGGTCCCGGATATGACCGGTCCGTACTCCATCGCAGACTTTATTCCCCAGGAGCAGTGGAAAAAGTTCCAGGCAGGACGAACGGTCATGATCGCGGATGTGCAAAGCGATGTAAGATTTAGTGCGGCGCAAAAATCGGCACAGGAGGCGCTGGCCGTTCGGTCGCACATCATCCTGCCATTCGTGCGCGACGCAAAGGTGATCGCGGTCCTCCTCGTCCAGCAATCGCGGCCGCGGGCATGGAAAAGCGAGGAGGTTTCGCTCGTGGAGGAAAGCGCGGAGCGCATACAGACCGCAATCGAACGAGCCCGGGCTGCGAGCCGGCTACGTGACTCCGAAAAGCGTTTCCGCATCCTGGCGAACGCGGTGCCCTCCATCGTATGGACATCCACGCCCGAGGGCAAGCTCCTGTATGTAAACGATCGCTGGTACGAATTCACGGGCCTTGCCCGCCAGGGAAGCGATCGACAATGGTCGGATCTCAAGCTGCATCCCGACGATGCGCAGACCTTCTTCAATGAGCTGAGAGCCATCAAAAGCGCACAGAGCGAAGCCGTGGCAGAGATACGCATCCAGCGGCATGACGGGATGTATCGCTGGTTCCAGACGCGCTCCGTCCCGACCAAGGATGAAAAAGACAATATCACCGCCTGGCATGGTGTGATGACCGACATTCACGATCGTGTCGAGAAGGACGTCGAGCAGCGCAAAGTCATCGACAGCACCCCTTTCATGCTCACCCGCTGCAGCCGCGACCTGCGATATCTGTTCGTCAGCCGGGCCTATGCCGAGATGATCGGCCGCACACCGGAGGAGGTGACAGGCAGATCCATTCTCGAGGTCATGGGCGAGAAGGGCCTCGAGATGATCATGCCGTATGTGGAGCGTGTGCTGCAGGGCGAGCGCGTGGAATATGAAAACCGGGTGCCTTTTGAATCGGGCTATACCCCCTTCCTGCGTGCGGTCTACACCCCCGATCGTGATGACCGGGGAAATGTGATCGGCTGGTTTGCCTCCATTGTGGATATCACCGAGCGCCGGCAGATGGAAGAGAACCTGCGGGAGAGCGAACACAAATTCAATATCATCTTCAAAAAGCTCCCCTTTACGGCCATCCTGCTCAAGCCGGATGATAACGTCATCATGGATGCCAATGAAGAGTTCGAAATTGTGTTCGGGTATTCCAAGCAGGAGGCCGTCGGCAAGACGACCTTCGATCTCGGCATTGCCTCCCGGCCGGAGAACCGGGCTCACATCCTTGCCGAGCTCCAGGCCAGCGTTGCGATCCGGGATATGGAGCTTGAGCTGCACACCAAGCGCGGCCCGCGCATTTTCCTGGTCAACACCGATATCGTCAACATCGGCGGTGAACAATACATCCTCCAGACCGCCCAGGATATCACCGAGCGCCGGCAGGCTGAAGAAGAGGCGAAGAAAGCCCGCCTGCAGGCCGAGTATGAGACTCTACAGCTTCGAACGCTGCTCGAGAATCTGCCGGTAGGTGTGATGGTGACGGATGCCGCCGGCACGCCCATGTTGATGAACCGTGCCCTCGATGAAATCTGGCAGGGCAACCGCTCCCTGGAGGCTTTGCCAGACTACAGCCAGTACCGGGCCTGGCATGCTGAAACCGGGGAAGTGCTCCGTCCGGACGACTGGCCCATTACTCTTGCCCTGAACACCGGGGAAGCGCAGCCGCCCAGGGAATTCAGGATCGAGCGGTTCGATGGCACCACCGGCACCATGCTCAGCGCCGCGGCCCCCATCCGCGACCGCGAAGGCAGGATCATACGCGCCGTGGCGGTGGCCCAGGATATCACCGAGCGCAAACAGGCTGAGGCGGCGATCCGAGCCAGTGAGGAGCGCATGCGGCTGGCGATCGAATCCAACCGCATGGTGGCATGGGAGTGGGATCCGCAGACTGACAACGTTACCACCAGCGATAATCTCTCCGAAGTCTACGGACTGTCTGCAGTAAGCACGGCTGCCGAAGGTTTTTCCCTAATCTGGACGGAGGATCTGCCGGCTCACCGCGAAAAAGTGGATCGGGTCATGCGCACGGGCGGGGAATACCGCTCGGAATTCCGCATCACCCGCCCGGTGGATGGACGGACGCTCTGGCTGGAGGAGCGCGCCATCGCCCTGACCGATCGTGAAGGACAGGTCATTCGCCTGGTGGGCCTCGTGATCGACATCACCGAGCGCAAGCGGGCGGAACAGGACCTGGCCGAGTTTGCGAGACAACAGGAGGCCCTGTTCACGCTGGCCGATAAATTGAGCAATGCCGCCTCGCTGCAGGAAATGTACGACCCGGCCCTGGATGCCATCCTCAGCGCCCTGCAATGTGACCGCGCTTCGATCCTGCTCTTCGACAGCCAGGATGTGATACGCTTCGTTGCCTGGCGCGGCCTTTCGGATGCATATCGCCAGGCCACAGACGGTCATTCCCCCTGGAAGCGCGGCGAAAAGAACGCCCGCCCGATTAGCATGGACGATATCGACACGGCCGATTTGAGCGACTCTCTGAAAGCCACCATTCGAGGGGAGGGCATCGTCTCCCTGGCGTTCATTCCCCTGATATCCGGCGACAAACTGATCGGCAAGTTCATGGTGTATTTCAACCAGCATCACAATTTCAACGATGCAGATGTCGAGCTCAGCCAGACGATCGCCCACCAGCTTGCCTCCAGCATCGAGCGCAAGCGGGCCGAGGACGCCCTCCGCCAGAGCAGGCAGCGACTTTCCCTGACCTATCACCATGCCCCGCTGGGCATTGCAGAGACCTCGCTGGAGGGCCATTTCATCGAAGTGAACGACGAGATGTGTAACATGCTCGGCTACAGGTCGGATGAGCTGCTGAAGCTTGGCATCTCCGATGTCACGCACCAGGAGGACCTGCAGAGCGACATCGGCCTCTACCATCAGTTGACCGTGGGCGAGATCCCGTTCTACCGGATCGAGAAACGGTTCATCCGCAAGGACGGCAGCCCGATCTGGACGGAGGTGGTACGCACCATGGTCCGGGATGAAGCGGGGACGGCGATGTACGGCATCGGCGGCATCCTGGATATCAGTGAGCGCAAGCAAAGGGAGGAGGAGCTGCGCGCCCGCACCGAGGAGATCGAGACCCTGATGGAGGTCAGCCCGATCGCCATCTTTGTCGGCCATGATGCCGCCTGCAGCCATATTACCGGGAACCCGGCCGCATACCGTCTGGTCGGGATGTCGGAGGATGCCTCCATGAACATCTCGAAGTCGGCGCCCGATCACGAGAGGCCCTCCTATCGCACCTTCCGCAACGGTGTCGAACTGCAAGCCGAGCAGCTTCCCATGCAGACCGCGGCCCGCCTGGGGATGGAGATCGAAGAGGAGACCCTGGAGCTGCAATTTGAGGATGGCAGTCACAAATTTATTTATGCCTATGCAAAGCCGCTCTTCGATGCCATTGGCAGGTCGCGGGGGGCAATTGCAGCCATGCTTGATATCACCGAGCGCATGCGGACCGAGCAGGCGCTGCGCGATTCGGAGGAACGCTTCTCCAAGGCTTTCCGCGTCAGCCCCGATGCGATCGTGATCAGCCGGCTGTCTGATGGCTGCATCATCGATGTGAATAACAGCTGGGTCACACTGTTTGGTTATGAAATACAGGAAGTCCTCGGCAAAACATCGGTCGAGCTCAACATTTTCGTGGACCCGCAGGAGCGGAACCGGCTCTTAGGCCACTTGAGCCAGCAGGGATCCGTACACGATTTTGAGATCGATATCCGACGCAAGTCAGGCGAGCTGCGCAATATCCTCCTGGCGGTCGAAACGATCGAGATCAATGACGAAGACTGTTTGATCAGCATCCTTCATGACGTCACCGGGCGCAAGCGAGCAGAGGAAACCCTGCGCCAGAGCGAGGAGCGCTTTGCCCGATTCATGTTCCACCTGCCCGGCCTGGCATGGATCAAGGATATCCAGGGCCGCTATGTCTTCGCCAATGCAGCCGCCCAGAAGGCCTTCAACCGCCCGCTGGAGGAGATCTACGGCAGGACGGACTGGGAAATTTTCCCGCCTGAAACGGCTGTCCAATTCAACAGGAACGATGACCGGGCCATGGAAGAGGAGAAAGGCGTGCAGGTGGTGGAGACACTGCCCCAGGTGGATGGGGTCGTCCACCATTCCCTGGTCACCAAGTTCCCCATTCCAGGTCCCGATGGACGCCCGGTAATGATCGGCGGGACAGCCTTTGATATTACGGAACGCGTTCAAATGGAGCACGCACTGCGGGTGGCGCGCACACAGGCGGAGAATACCGCCTATCGCATGACACAGCTCCAAAAGATCACCGCGGCGCTCTCGCAGGTCGTAACGCCATCCGAGATCGCCCGGATGGTGGTGGAAGAGGGAGCAGCCATCCTGGGGGCGGCAGCCGGCTCGATCATGCTGCTGGATGAAGAGACCCAGAGCCTGGAAATGATGTACTCGTCCGCCAAGGAATCCATTGCCCGTCCGTTTGACCGCTTCCCGCTATCGCTGGAAGCCCCCGCCTCCGATGCTGTCCGATCGGGCCTGCCTATCTGGATCGGATCCCAGGCGGAATATGTACAGCGCTATCCCCACCTGGCCGAACACATCCGGAACTGGGGCTATGAGACTGCCCTGGCGGTTCCCATGGCTTATAAAGGACGTCTCCTGGGCACGCTCTCCTTAAGTTTTAAAGAGCCCAGGCCATTTTCCTCGGAGGACCAGGAGTATCTCCTGACCCTGGCACGGCAGGCTGCCCAGGCTCTCGAGCGGGCACGCGTCGAGACGACTCTGCGCCTGGATGCGGCCATGATGGAAAATGTATCGGCCGGCGTCTACCTGGTCAGTGCCAGCGATGGGACCATCCTTCACACCAACCCCAGGTTCGATAGTCTCTTCGGGTATGGGCCGGGGGAGATCGTCGGCAAACCGGTCGCGATCCTGAACGCCCCCACTGAAATTTCCCCCGAGGAGACCGCTCACAATATTATTGAGGCACTCAAACAAAACGGCAGCTGGCAGGGAGAAGTCCTCAGCCGGCGGAAGGATGGGATGGCGTTCTGGTGCTCGGCCACGGTCAGCACGTTCGAGCATGCCAGGTTTGGGACGGTCTGGGTGGCGGCCCGCCAGGATATCACCGAACGCAAGCAGGTGGAGGCTGCCCTGCGCGAATCGGAGGATCGCTACCGGGCCATTATCAGCCAGGCGACCGCCGGGATCGTCCGCAAGGATCCCACCGGCAAACTCCTGTATGTCAACCAGGCATTTTGCAACATGCTCGGCTACACCGATTCAGAGTTACTGGGCCGGCCGATCTGGGAGCTGACCCATGAAGAGGATGCCGCCGAAAACAAACGGCTGTACAGCCGGCTGATGGCCGAAGGCATTCCCTTCCACCTTGAGAAGCGGTTGATCCATAAGAACGGATCGACCCTCTGGGTCACAGTCAGCGTCTCCCCGGTCGTGGATGACAGCGGCAGGCCGCATTCGGCGGTTTCCGTCTATGTGGATATCACTGGCCGCAAACTGGCCGAGAACCGCCTGGCCCTGCTATCCAGGGTGAGCGAGCTGGCGCGCGAGTCGGAGGAGCCGGAGGAGCTGATGTACGCGGTCTCACAGGCGGTGGGCGAGTATTTCCAAGCCAGGCGTACGCTGTTCAACGAGATCGATCTGGAGAACGATCGCGAAGTGGTGTATCGGGATTACTGCCGCGGACTGGACTCTGTGGCGGGCGTGCACCGGATCAGTGAATATAGCAATATCACGACCGCCGAAATGATAATGGGGAAAACCGTTGTCAATCGCGACTCGCAACTCGATCCGCGAACCGCGGCCGATTACGAACGGTCCTATGTGAAACACGGCGAACGCTCCTATGTGACGGTTCCTCTCATGCAGGAGGGCCGCTGGGTGGCATCCCTGTGGATCAGTGATGACAGGCCGCGTGACTGGGACAGGGAGGATGTCTCCATGCTGGAGGCCATTGCCGAACGCACATGGATCGCTGCCGAAAAATTGCGGATCGACCGTGCGCTGCGAGACTCGGGGGAACGCTTGCGGGTCACGTTCAACACAACAGTGGTGGGCTTTGCCACGCTTACACCAGACACCCATTTCCTGGATGTGAATGAAGCCTTCTGCCGAATTGTTGGCTATTCGCGCGATGAGCTTCTGGAAATGAACTACAACGGTTTGATCCATCCCCGGTTCAGCGAAGAGACCGCAAAACTGCTGGCACAGTTGATCGCCGGCGAAGTGCCTTCGATCACCAATGAAAAGATCTTTGTCCGCAGGGATGCCACCGAGATCTGGGTCCAGAACAGTCTATCCATCGTGAGGGATTCGCAGGGAAATCCCCTGCACGTGATCGTCATCTGCCAGGAGATTACCGAGCGCAAGCGGGCCGAGGAGACGCTCCACCAGCTGAACCTTGAGCTCGAGGAGCGCGTTCACAAGCGAACGATAGAGCTGCAGGCTGCCAACGAATTCCTGCGCGAGAGCGAAGCCACCTCCCGGCTCATCCTGGAATCCATGCCGGATGCCGTGGTGATCATCGACCGGGATGGGCAGATCGTCCATGCCAACCGGCAGGTGGAAACCCTGTTCGGCTATGCACCGGGCGAAGTCATGGGCCGGGCCGTGGAAACCCTGGTGCCGCCGCGTTTGCGTGAATACCATTTCCAACAAAGATCCTCCTACACAGACCAACAACGCAGCAGACGGATCATGGGGCTGGGCCACGAGCTTTACGGACGGCGCAAGGATGAGAGCGAATTCCCGGTGGAGGTCATGCTCGCCCCCATCGATAACAGTACGAACTGGGACATCCTGGTGGCCATCCGTGACAACACCAAACAGAGACAGGCACAGGAGGCGCTACGCAACAACGAGGAAAAGCTGCGCACGCTGTTCGAGATCCTGCCCGTGGGCATCTCCTTCCTGGACAAGGAAGGCAAGATCAGTGAGCTGAATTCCGCCCTGGTTGATATCCTGGGTCTCTCCAAGGATGAGATCCTGAAAGGGAGCTACAAATCCCTGCGCTTCATTCGCGCCGACGGTACACCCATGCCGCCTTCCGACTTCGCCAGCTCCAGGGCGCGTGCCGAACAAAAGACGGTCTATAATGTGGAGACCGGCATCGTCCGGGAGAATGGAGATATCACCTGGACAAGTGTCAATGCCGCGCCCGTCCAGGTCGCAGACGTGGAGGCAGTGCTCGTGACGGTCGACATCACCGAGCGCAAGCAGGCGGAGGAGGCTCTGCACAGGCATCGTGAGCGTCTCAAGATCCTCTCCCGGCGCCTGGTGGAAGTCCAGGAGGAGGAGCGGCATGCCATTGCACGCGAGCTGCACGACCGTGTCGGTCAGAACCTGGCTGCCCTGACCCTCAACCTGAACATCCTTCGCAACCAGCTCTCCAGCGAGGTGCTGGACAAGGTTGGCACCCGCCTGAACGATTCGGTCAACCTGGTCAAGGAGATCCTGACGATCACCCGCAGCGTGATGGCCGACCTGCGGCCGAATGTGCTCGACGATTACGGCCTGGATGCAGCCATCAACGAATATGCCGATCGGTTCACACAGCGTTACGGGATCCGGGTGATCACGCATACCCCGGTCAACCCCACACCCAGGCTCGATCCCGGCGTCGAGATGACCATCCTGCGCATCGCCCAGGAGGCCCTGACCAACATCGCCCGCCACTCGCAGGCCAGCCAGGCGGTGATGTCCATTGAGATGCAGGATGATGGCATCGAGATGACCATCGAGGACAATGGGCTGGGCATCCTGTCCTGGCAAAAGGTCAACCAGCCGGGCAGTCACGGTCTGCGGATCATGCGTGAGCGGGCCGAGGCATTCGGCGGCTATTTAAAAATCCATTCCACCTATAAGAACGGAACTAAAATCGAAGTGAAGATTCCACTTTCAAGCACTACCCCGGCAAAGGGTTCGAAGGAGAGGAAATCATGATTACGGTCATTCTGGCAGACGATCACCCTGTCGTCCGTGACGGCTTGTGCTTTTTGCTCAATGCCCAGTCGGATATCAAGGTTGTTGGCACGGCCGATAATGGACACGAAGCGGTCCAGCTGACCACCAAGCTCAACCCGAACGTGGTGGTCATGGATATCGCCATGCCGCTCCTGAACGGCATCGAGGCCACGCAGCAGATCACATCCACCTGTCCCCATACCCGCGTCATGATCCTGTCGATCCATTTCACCAGTGTCCATATCCAGCGCGCATTACAGGCCGGGGCCATGGGATACCTGCTGAAGGAATCGGCCGGCGAGGAGGTGGTGGAGGCGATCCGCACCGTTCATGAAGGGAGGCGCTATCTCAGCCGCAAGATTGCCGAGACCGTGGTGGAAGACTACGTCCGCCAGGGTGGAGGCGACGTGCTGGAGGGACTCAGCCCACGCGAGCGCCAGGTGCTGCAGCTGATCGCCGAGGGGAAGACCAGCGCCGAGGCGGCGGCGATCCTCTACCTCTCCGTCAAAACTGTGGAGACGTACCGCAGCCGCTTCATGCAAAAGCTGGGCCTGAAGGATATGACCGCCCTGGTGAAATTCGCCATCCAGCACGGCATCATCTCCCTGGAACAATAGGCAATATCAAGGAACCCTACGTCGAATATCAGAAATCCCTGACAGACAGAGGCGACCCGATAATGTAAATTAAGAGTGCGGAGCATTTACTGGTAACGGGTCGCCCCGCACCCAGATAGGCCTCGAGGTTGGAGTTCCCCCGCTCCCCCTCGAGGCGGTCTCTCTTAGTGGTAGCCAATACGCGAACAAAAAGATGGCAGGCGAGCAGGCTTGCCATCTTTTTGTTTCCAGGGAGACCTGCGGGACGTTTTTATACCGCGAATTCCTCCACCAGTTTGTCCTCCAGCGACGGGGCCATATCCACCAAGGGAGCCCGGACGGGCCATTTCGGGAAGCCGTGCAGCCTGTGCAGCAGGCTTTTCAGCGCCGGCGGGAAGGGCGGATATTTTTCAAGGATGTGCCGCTGGTGCTCCACCCGCTCATGGGCGGCCGAGACATCCTGGCCAGCCCGGATGCCCTCCCAGATCTCGCGCAGGTCCGGCGAAAGGAGGTTGGCCGGCGCCGTGATGCAGCCGGCCGCCTGGTTCTGCATGGCCAGCTGCAGATACGTGTCCGTTCCGGTCAGGACAACCAAGTCATGGCCAAACCGCTCCCCCAGTGTGTGGGCCAGGTCGGCATCGTGAGACGAGTCCTTGAGGCCGGCAAACTGCACAGGGAAGGCATCCTTCAGGCGCGAGAGCAGGTTGATCGAAAAACCAACACCTGCCACGCGCGGGAAGTGATATCCGAGGATATATTTATCGGCAGGGACAGCCTTGTGGATCAGCTCGCTGAACCAGTTGAACAGCCCATCATCCGTCGCACTGCGGAAGTAATAGGGCGGCACCACCAGCGCGGCATCGAAGCCAAGATCAAAGGCAAGGCGGGTGAGCTCGATGGTCTCGGAGAGGCTGGGCGTCCCGGTGCCGGCGATGAGACGAAAACCGGGCAGGTTTTCACGGCTGGCACAGGCTGCCCGCATGAGGGCCTCCCGTTCGCGAGGCGAGAACGAAGGTCCCTCACCGGTCGTGCCGAAGAGCACGATCCCGTGACAGCCGCGTGAGGCAAGGAAACCGGCCAGGGCGGGGATTGACTCGATGTCCAGTTTTGAATCGCCCGCAGCCCCGGCCGAAGGATCGGGACGAAGCGGGGTCACAGCTGCTGCATAGACTCCGGCAAGTGGGTGTTGTGAGTTCATGGATGATTCCTTTCTTACGTTAATAACCCGGGACGATGGGTTTGGATCACTTTTTCTTGCGTTTGATGCCCTTATCTGAGCGCGGCTTGCGTGTCTTCCTGTTCTTGATGGCATCCTCAAAATTCCGGGCCGCGTCCTCGGGGGCCTGGAGCGTTTCGCCCTGATCCACCAGGTAGCGCTGGTGGTCGAGCACCCACAAGTACAGATCGCCTTCGGTCTTGGACGGGAACTCGCTCAGGATGTCCGTTTCGCGGATGACGCGGACGATGGGCATGTACACCGTATCATACCAGTGCCGGATGGCCTCCTGTTCCGAAATATCCCGCTTCCAGTCCAGCCCCATGAAATAGCGATGCACCGCGATATGCTCGAGCATGCGGTCGAAACCGTCCGGGATGGTCAGCTTGATGTTGGCTTCGGGGATCAAGTCGTCGATGGAGGTGCGCTCCAGGAAATTGACCTTGTTCTCGAGGATCTCAAGATCCTCCGGACGGATGCCGGGTGTAATGTTGACGCGCGTGGCGCACTCGCGCACCTCGGCCTCGATGTAGATCTGGCCCTGCTTGCGGGCTACCGAAACACGATGATGCCCATCCACGACAAAATAGACCTCTCCCACTTTGTAAAGCACAACCGGCGGCAGGCTGATCTCTTCATAAAAAGCCCGGTTGACACTGGTCCAGCGCTGCTCCAGGGTATCGGAAGCCGGCAGGAAGACACGGTCGAACTCGTGGTAGCGGTTCAGGCTGCCGGCGATCTGGTCCACCCGAACGGTCTTTACGCCGCGGTAAATGGGACCTCCGATATGCAGCTTTTCCTTGATCTCATCGTACGAAAGCAATGTGGATGGCTGCCCGGACAGGGTTGCCCACAGCCGGTTTAAAAATGCCTGAAAGCGCGCCCGCTGGAAATCGGCGCGTGCCTGTTCACTGATAGAGTCTGACATGATAAAGTACCCGGTTTTTGAGTGCCATCCCCGGGGCATCCTGGTTTGAAAACAACCAGGCTTCTCCCGGGGAGACGCATCTAATGAGTGACGTCCAAAACCTTGTATGGAAAAATATTGATGATCCGTGTGATGCCCAGGTCCGTCTCGGAGGACGAAATATTGCGCCGTTGAAAGTGTGTATGACCATGGATGTGGTACCGCGGCCTGGCCACCCGTAACAGCCAGTTGATGGCTTTTAATCCCTGGTGGGCGTGGCTGTCCTCATCATGGATCCCAAAGGGGGGCGAGTGGGTGATCAGGATATCCAGGGCACGACCATAGTTCATCCGGTTCAGCAGCAGGCGCGGGAGCATGTTGTACGCCCGCAGGAAGGCCTGGGTTTGCGTGTACTGGTTGGTACCGTCGGGACGATAACGGATGGAGCCGCCGAAGCCGCCGATCAGAAATTTGTTGTGGCGGATGATGCGGAGATCGATATTGCAACCCCCCTCCACCCGCGCCAGGGAATTCTCCCTGTTGTAAGTGGGGTCATGATTTCCCGGCACATAAAAGAGGGGCAGGTTCAACAGGGTCAGGATATTCTCGAGATATGGATAAGGAAGGTCGCCGCACCCTAAAATGAGCTGGACATCCTTGAAATGGCCGTTGTTGCATAGCGTGTAAAGCCGTTCCACGACCTCGTCGCTTACCGCAAGAATTTTCACAGTGACGTATTGTGCCCCAGAAACAGGTTCCCTGCAAGGGACATTTGAGTTTGAAGTCGCAGGCGCCTTTCGCAATGGAGCACCCCGGGCCTGTTTTCGTTCATTACGAATCCTGTGCTTTTTGTGCGAAACCAGGCCTTTTAATGATTTCGGGGGCTGTTTTTTCGGTCTTCCTACGATATTGAAATGTTAAGAGCGTTTGGGTAGTTGTCAAACCTTGCACAGCAAACTATAATTTACTGGAACTAGGAGAGAAGCACTGGAGACAAGAATATTTCCTGACTTGTCTGATGACCAGGGTGATAAGAATTCTGACGTATCCCGTCAGCTTCAGGCAGGTGTCACCCTTGCCAACCGCTATTCCATTCAAGAAGTGATTGGCATAGGCGGTATGGGCTCTGTTTACCGCGCCCGCGACATGCACTTCCCCAATGTGACCAAGCTGGTGGCGGTCAAGGAAATGATCAATACAGCGCCGGACCCGCTCGTGCGTGAAACCATCGTGCAAAACTTCGAGCGGGAGGCCAACCTGCTGGCCACCCTCCACCATCCCTCCATCCCTCGTATTTATGATTATTTCTCGGTGGAAAGCCGGTCCTATCTGGTGCTTGAATTCATTCACGGCAAGGACATGGAAGCGATCATCAACGACGCAAAGAGCTTCCTGCCGGAGAACATGATTTTAAGCTGGGCCATCGAGCTGTGCGACGTGCTCGATTACCTGCACAAGCACAAGCCCGATCCTATCATCTTCCGGGACATGAAACCTTCGAACGTCATGATCAACAGCGCCGGCGACGTGATGCTGGTGGATTTTGGCATTGCCAAATCCTTCCAATCCGGGATCAAGGGCACCATGATCGGCACGGAGGGCTATTCCCCGCCGGAGCAGTACCGCGGCGAAGCCACACCGGCCGCCGATATATACGCCCTGGGCGCCACGATCCATCATGCCCTGTCCCGCCGGGATCCGCGCCTGGAACCCCCCTTCTCCTTTGGCGAGCGTCCCCTGCGCCGGATCAACAACTCCGTTTCTCCGGAAATGGAAGCTGTGGTCACCACTGCCCTCGAATACAGTCCCGAAAAGCGTTTCAAGACCGCCGCAGACATGAAACAGGCGATGATGCAGG
>JBLMZU010000432.1:0-5425 GCA_050258995.1 Bacteroidota bacterium | reverse complement strand
GAGACATCATCTCCGTTGGCAGCATCTCGAACAGCCACGGAGTCGCAATCGGCCGAGGCGCCCAGGTCAGGGTCCAATCGGGTGTTGGCGCCAAAGAGCTCGCCGAATTATTTTTACCTATCTTTCAAAAAATTGAATTGCGGCCCACTGATCCATTGGTGGAAAAAGATGAAATTTCCGACCGGGTCAAGCGAATCGAAAAGGAAGTAATGACCGGCGAGAATGCGCAGCCATCCAGGGTTGAACGGTGGTTAAAGGATCTGGCGGCCATGGCACCTGATATCCTGGATGTGACACTGGGCGCGCTTACCAGCCCCATTGCAGGTATTTCCATCGCGGTACAAAAAATAGCACAAAAAATGAGGGAGGGAATCCATGGAGCATCGTAAACTCTTTTTTGATCAGGGCCTTTACCCCACCAGGTTTCCTTAATTTTTATCGATCATCTTCAATCAAGAGGGAGGACCAGTATGGAATCCGAATCAAATTCTGATGAGAAGTTGAGAGTATTTAGCGACCAGATCGGCGGAGATAAAATCCTGAGCGGAAATGTTGCCGGGAGTGTTGCCGCGATCGGTGCCGGTGCGAATGTCATTTATACCAAAGTCGAACGAGCACTTACCGATATCGAATCCCTGGAACAGACTCAACGATTTGAGAACAAGCGCCTAGCCGAGGCCCTGACTGATTACGTTCATCGCCTGGAGATCCAGGCAGCGCGGGCAAAGGAGGATCCGGGTTACGGAAATCCATATAAGGCCCTGCTTGAATTCGACATTCAAGATGCCGCCCTTTTTTATGGCCGTACGATCGCGATCCGTGAGCTTCTTGCACACATCAAACGTGACCAGTTGACCGTGCTGCATGCCGGGAGTGGTTTGGGCAAAACAAGTCTGCTGAAGGCAGGGATTATGCCCCGTCTGCTTGCGGATGGTCATTTACCGATTTACCTGCGACCCTACCAGACACCCGTCCACATGGCTCTTAAGCGGGCACTGCTTGTCAATCTGGACGATGCACCCCGTCTCGCCAGTATCTCCCTCCATGACTTCCTGCTTCAGGCAACGAATCTCATGAGCGGAGGACAATTGATCATCATTATCGATCAATTCGAAGAGCTGTTTACCGTTCAAAACGAACAGGCCCGCTACGAGTTCGTCGACCAGTTGTGTAGCTGTCTGGATGATGATTTATTGCCTGTCCGCTGGATTCTTGGCATACGCGATGAATGGTTTGGCCAGCTGGGCACCTTCCGGCCGCATATCCGGAATCCATACGCAAATGAGTTTCTTCTTCGTCCACTGACTCGCACAGAAGCAGCTCTTGTGATCACCCAGCCTGCTGCCCGTCGACAGGTAGCCTATGAGCCGTCCCTGGTCGAACGATTAATGGACGATATGGGCCGGGATGAGATTGCACCGCCGCACTTGCAGCTGGTGTGTTCCATGCTATTTGACTCCTTGATGGATCGGATGGAAATCACACAGGCCATGTATGAGGAGGCAGGGGAGGCAAAGGGTATTCTACGCGGGTATCTTTACCGCGTGATCAGCCGAGATATGCCGCAGGAGATGCGCGCACCCGCTCACCGGCTGCTGGAGGCTCTCGTCACTTCTGAAAAGAGACGCGCTTTACGGACTCGGGAGGATCTGGAAACCGAACTCTCCGCGTGGGGCTACTCGGTGTCGATGGTCGATGGAGTGATTAGCCAACTGACCGATAGTCGCCTGTTGCGAGTGGAGGAATTCAAGCTGGACAACGTCCATAGCGTTGCAGCCTACGAGCTGGCTCATGATTATCTGCTCGAAGAAATCGACCTCACCCCGGAAGTGCAGGCCCGCAAGGCCGCCCAGGAGTTGATCACGCAAAAATTACCCTTTTACAAACGGGAAAAACTATTGTTGAGCGCCGACGAGCTTTCGATCATACTTCCCCAGCGACAATGGCTGACCCTCACAGAAGAAGAGACAGCCCTCCTAAAGGAGAGTGAAGCCGCCGCCACGCGCCAACGGCAAAGGATTCGGATGGGTATTGGTGCAGCAGTCCTGCTCTTGATCGTTGCAATCGCCACAATAGGCATCCTGCAGGGAGTATCCGCAAATCGGTATGAAATGATTGCCAGTACTGCGGTTGTTGCCGAGCAGCAAAAAGCGAGCATTGCGCAAACTGCCGTTGCAGCCAGGGCGACATCCCAAGTAGAATCGACTATTTCGCTTTCACGCAAGCTTGCAGTGGAAGCCGAGCTGGCAAAAACCCTGGGTCAGCCGATTTCTGCCTACCAGTTCGCTGCTCAATCCTATCAAACAGCTGATATTTTTGAGAGCAGGAGCGCGCTCTACAGCGCATTATCCATTCCCTTGGCGGAAAGGATATTCCAGGTTCCCGCCGATGTCGTATTTACGGCAAATTTCAGCCCCGACAGTGAGAAGATGGTGGCTGGCAGCTCCGATAATATGTCCCGGGTATGGGATGTGGAGACCGGAGAGGAACTGCTTACATTGAAAGGGCATGAGCAGCAGGTCCTGTATGCGGAGTTCAGCTCGGATGGTAAACGAATTGTCACGTCCAGCGATGATGGCACATTTCGTATTTGGGATGCCCAAAATGGAAACCTGCTTCAAACCGTTCAGGCCAATGAAGATAAATTACAGTCGGCTGTCTTCAGCCCGGACGGCAAACTTATCGTCACTGCCGGACGGGATGGCACCGGCGCCATTTGGAGTGCAAGTAATGGCAAGAGACTGTTCCTACTCAAGGGCCATAAGGAACCATTGATGTTTGCCAACTTCAGCCCGGACGGCACGCGGGTAGTCACGACCAGTGATGACGACACAGCCCGTGTATGGAGTGCGGTCAATGGCCGGAATATCATCACTCTGGAGGGCCATAAAGGAAACGTGAACCATGCAGCTTTCAGTCCGGATGGCAAATGGATCCTCACTGCCAGCAACGACCGCACGGCCCGGGTTTGGGATGCCAGGACCGGTAAAACCTTGCTGATCCTGGTTCCTCACGAGGGAGATGTCACCTCCGCCAATTTCAGCCCGGATGGGCGCTTCATCATCACAAGCTGTTCAGACCACCGCACACGTCTGTGGGATGCCGTCACCGGTGCATTGATCACAAACTTTGTAGGACAAACTGACAAGATCAGATGGGCCGGATTTAGCCCGGATGGAAGGTGGATTGCTACAACAAGTTATGATTCGAGTGTATGGCTCAGGCAGGCATTCGGAATGTCTGGCACCAGCTCATTCTTCGGCCATGCCCGTGACCTCCCTTCCGTCGACATTACCAGGGATGGATCCAGGATCGTGGTTGCCAGCTGGGATCGGACAGCCTCAGTTTGGGACGTCCTTACGGGGAAACGGCTTCTCACCCTGGTGGGCCATGGAAAAGGGATTGATTTTGCCAGCTTCAATCCGGACGGGTCTCGAATTGCCACCGCCAGCGGCGACAAGACGGTCCGCCTGTGGAACGCCAATGATGGCAATGAAATTTATCAACTCCCGATCCATGCCAATGCGGTAACCTTCAGTCCGCGAGAAGGGACTCAGATGCTCACCGCAGGCAAGGACAATATCGTCCGGGTGTGGAATACGGAAACCGGCGCTGAAATTCCTCCCGCCCTGGAGGGCCATAAGGATGAGGTGAACTATGCCGCCTTCAGCCCGGACGAATCACTGATTGTGACTGCCGGAGGAACAGACGATGGAACAGTGCGATTGTGGGATGCCAAGACCCACAAGTTATTACAGACCTATCAAATCATGAGCGGCGATGAGGTCAACTCGGCCACCTTCAGCCCGGATGGAACACGTCTCGTGATTGCCGCCGATTCTGGCCGTGCACAAATATGGGATATTAAACGAGGCGAAAAGATACTTGACCTTAAAGGGCACGTATCAGATGTTGGGTCGGCATTCTACAGCCCGGACGGGAAGAAGATCGTGACGGCGAGCGACGATCACACCGTTCGTCTCTGGGATGCATTGACCGGCGAGCCACTAGCAGTGCTTCAAGGCCACACTGATGAAGTAAGCTGGGCACTGTTCAGCCCCGATGGCAAGTGGATCTTTTCTGCCAGCAACGATCGTACCGTCCGGACCTGGCCGGTGGACTTTAAGGAGTTATATAGACTTGTCCGCGAAGAATTGACCAAATCAAAGGCTAAATGAGCGATTCAAACAAATTTCCATTTCGTCACTGGAAAGCTCCAAAAAGTCAAAACGGTGAATGCCCCAATGTGCATTCACCGTTTTCATTTTAAATACATTTTCCCCGTACACGAACGGTGCCCTTCTTTGTTTACCGACCTGTATTACTCCTGTATCTACTCCAGCTCCTGAATCCAGTGCCTTCTTTGGTCTGCTTTCACTGCGCGCTCCGCCTCATAGAGATACCTGTTCAGGCTCTGCCTGCGCGGGAACCTGGCATTGGGCGGGGCATAACAATCCGGCACGGCTGTCGGCTGGCTGTTCAGAGAGACATTGAAACAGGGCGACCAGCGCCGGATCAGCTCCCGCTCAGCGGCATCCAGGTTATTCCCGATGGACACAAACTCCTCGGATTGCGAGCTCATCAGCTCGATGACGAAGCTCATGGAAGCCGGCCAGTTACACCAGACAAACCGGCCGACGACGGAGTGACCATGAAAGCCGCCTAATAAATGATCCCAGACGCGCGCAAAGGCGAGACCAGATTGGCCCACATAGAATGTCACACTCTCATCCCGAAACAAATACAGGTCCAGGTCCTTCCACTCGAGCGGACATCGCTCCGTGAGCAGAAAGCGCTTCAGTGGAATGGAAACTGTGCGATGATTCATGGATCGCCTTATTGCAGTCGTCTCATGCCAGGTCCACAAGCCGCTTGACGAGAAAGCAGTACCGGTGACCCGGCGGAAAATCGTTCAATTGATAAGCCAGCTCATATCCGTTCTTCTGGTAGAAACCGGGCGCCTGGAAACTGTAACTGCTGAGGAAGATCACTTTGCAGCCACGCGCCTGCGCTTCCCGCTCGGCAGACTCCAGCGGGCGCCGCCCATAGCCCTGGCCACGACAGGAAGAGTGAACCCATAACTTGCCTATCTCACAGGCCTGTGCCCAGGTCCAGCCGGAGATCCCTGCAATAATCTGCTCTCCCTCGGTCCGGATCATAAACGCAAACAACTGGCCGTCGTCCCGGCCGGTTTGGGCGCAATTAAATTCGTACAGCCGGTCTTCCAGGAATTCCTGCTCTGCAGTGGATGGTGTGCTCCGTGTAATCACAGGCTCTGCGCTCATCGGCTCTCCCGATTTATTCTTGCAAGCTGATCGAGTTTGGGCAATGCCTCTTGGCGGCTTTGTGCCTCCAGTGTCAGAATAATCGTCCTGACTCCGGCAGCCTCCATCTCGGCGATTGTCCTTTCATCCGGGATGGACTT
>JBLMZU010000431.1:0-3234 GCA_050258995.1 Bacteroidota bacterium | reverse complement strand
ATCTCTTCGGAACAGATCTCCAGCACACCTTTGACAGGGCCGTTCTGAAAGACAGGCACGCTGATGATGGAAAGTGTGGTGTCATTCTCCAGTCGGACAAAATCCCGATCGAGCCGGGTGTCATTGATCATGTGCGTCTTCCGGGTCCTGGTCGTGCGCCCCAGCAATCCTACTTTTGAGTCCTGGTGGTATCCGGGAGTGATCAGGCTGGTCATCCTGCCGGCGGAGGCAAGCACGATAAAATCATGATCCTCCGGTATGTACAGGAACAGGACGATCACCGAGCAGTTCATGGCGCGCTCGAGTGTATTGACCGCCAGTTGTGCGGAGACAGGTGCATCCAGCTCCGCTTCCAGTTGCTGGCTGAGTTCGTTCCACAGGGTCAATTGGGAAATCCGGAACTTCTCTGCCTGGAGTTGTTCTGTCAGACCGTGAACCTGTTCTTGGAGGGCCTGCATCTGGTCTGTCCGTGCGTCCTGTGTGTTCTTCGAACCTGTTTTTTCTCCGACGAGCCGGGGGTTTTCTGCGGGCATTGTCGAAATGTATAATGCGTAGGATGCCAAGACCGTGATCAGGCTGGTTAAGATCAGCTCACCGGTTTTCTCTGTTTCCGGAAACGGCCTTAAAAGAAAAAATACTCCAAGAATGATGGCAGCCTGCGCGGCTGGAAAAACCCAATCCAGGTGGATCCTTGTAGAAAAGTCTCTCAGGAAAAACAGATACAAAAGAAGGGAAATAGCGAAAAACAGGCAGGCAGCCAAAACCTGAAAGGCGCTCGATGCAAAAGCAGACCCATCCGGTGCAAACAAAAGCACTTCGACGATGAAAGAGGATGCAGTGGCAGTGGCAAGGGCAAGTTTTCTGGACATTGAAGGTGTGAGGATAGCACAAAAAATCCTTTTTTCCTACGGTCCAGGCCGGGCATGGAAACCTGTCCTGTTTTGTGTTCTACGCCTTGAAAGGTTTGGATATTAAATCTGATATAATTTTTTTAATGGAAGGGACAAATTAAGGGGAAGCGTGCCCTTATCTTTATATGGAAGAGCAAATATGAGCACATCATTTTTGACACTGGAACAAATCGACCAGGCTGCAGACGCCGTCCGTAACCGTTCAGCCTATAAGCCGCGCGTGGCACTGATCCTCGGGTCGGGCTTGAACGGGCTGGCGGACGCCGTCCAGAAGGCGGATATGATCCCGTTTGGCGACCTGCCCCACATGCCGGTTTCCACCGTGCACGGGCACATGGGCCGGCTGGTGATCGGTGAGCTCGAGGGCCAGGTCGTTTTCGTCATGCAGGGCCGCGTTCATTACTATGAAGGCTATACCATGAACCAGGTCACCCTCCCGATCCGCATCATGCAGCGCCTGGGGATCGAGATGCTTTTTGTCACCAATGCAGCGGGCGGGGTGAACCCCAATTTTGCTCCCGGGGATGTGATGCTGATCACAGACAACCTCAATCTCATCGGGATGACCGGTGCCAATCCACTGTTCGGGCCGAACATCGACGAGCTGGGCCCGCGCTTCCCGGATATGAGCCAGGTGTATGACAAGCCCCTCATGGACAAAGCCCGCCAGGCTGCCTCTGCCGAAGGCATCCAGCTGCAGGAGGGTATTTATTGTGCGTTGAGCGGTCCCTCGTTCGAAGGACCGGCGGACCTCCGCTTCCTGCGAATGGCGGGCGCCGACGCGGTGGGAATGTCCACCGTCCCTGAAGTGATCGTTGCCCGGCACGGTGGGACGCGGGTGCTCGGTCTATCGGGCATCAGCAATAAGGCCAATCTCGACGGCTCCACGGTAACCACACATGAAGAGGTGATCGAGGCAGGCAAGGTCATCACTCCCAAAATGGAAAAGATCATACGCGGCGTATTGCGCTCCCTGTAAAGTAATGGAATGGGTCCTGTTTATCGCACGTTAGCAAATTATGAGCCTTTAATCTACATCGTGCTCGCCATCGGGGCATTGTTTGCCATTCGCAGGATGTGGCGATCGTGGCGGGAGTGGCGGGACTCAGTTTACGGACTGGAGCGTGAGTTCGCGCTCCGCAGGCTGGTCCAGGCATCCGGGCTGGCGCTCCTGATCCTGACACTCGTATTTTCGGAATTCTTTATCGCCACCTTTATTGCCCCTTCCCTGCCCGCCTCGGATATCATGGCGACGCCCACCCTCAATCTGCTCGTCACACCCGCCGGTACACTCTCCCCGGATACAACGGCGCCGGCCGTCACCCAGGCGGTCCCCAGCGGGATGAGCGGATGTGTCCCGGACAAGATCATGATCACCTCGCCCAAACCTGGCGGCGATCCCGTAAGCGGCACCATCAAGATCACGGGTACAGCCGATGTGCCCAACTTTGGCTTTTACAAATATGAGGTCGCCCCCATGGGCAGCCAAAACTGGGCGACGATCGCGGCAAACCGCGAACCGGTGAAAGATGGCGACCTGGGCGAATGGAACACCGCAGCAGTCACCAATGGAGATTATTTCCTGCGGCTTGTGATTACAGATAATGTCGGTGCATCGCTGGAACCCTGTGTGATCGCCGTACGTGTGCTAAACCAATAAGCGGAGTATTATCGATGCCTTCCTATGAAATCCGGCCTGCCGGTCCCAATGAT
This sequence comes from Bacteroidota bacterium, assembly GCA_050258995.1. Classification (GTDB taxonomy): domain Bacteria; phylum Chloroflexota; class Anaerolineae; order Anaerolineales; family Villigracilaceae; genus Defluviilinea. Next base: position 610 of record JBLMZU010000431.1, on the reverse strand, counting down.
CTGACCCGCCTGATGGCCCTGGATCATTCCTGTTTCAGTGACTATGTCTGGCAACTGGAGCTTCGCCGGGAGCCCGGCCAGATCAGCTCCATCTTCCGGGAGGTGCGTCTGCCGCGCTCGGTGGCGGTGGCATATCCGCGAGATCCAATGTCATTGTCCGAATTATGGACTCGGCGTGATGCAGTGCTTGTGGCTGTGGAGGAAGGGATGCCGGTGGGCTACCTTGCCGTGGCGGTGGAGCGCGCCTCCGCGTCTGCGCGTGTGACGGATATCGTTGTCACGCCGGAGCGCAGGCGGCGGGGGATCGGATCCTCTCTGTTGACGGCCGCCCAGGCCTGGGCGATCGAAAGGAGCATCCAGCGGCTGGTGCTGGAAATGCAGTCCAAGAACCAACCTTGCATTCGGCTTGCACAGAAGTTCGGATATGAATTCTGCGGGTATAATGACCAGTATTATCCCACTCAGGATGTAGCTTTGTTCTTTGGGAGAGCATTGAAGTAGCTGAAAGGTCTGCATGTTTAACGGTTGGATGGTTGGCTTACTGGCGGGACTTCAGACGATCAACGATATTTTAACGGCAGGCATTGCCATCACAGCCTTTTCGCTGTTC
>JBLMZU010000430.1:0-5564 GCA_050258995.1 Bacteroidota bacterium | reverse complement strand
TAATCGCGACAGTTTTTCTCTTCATATCGATTGTTATCTCAAACATCGTCTTCTTCAATCTCTACGATGACCACTTGCAGTATGGGTCCTATGGTTTCATCTTTTGGGCAGACCTGCTCCTTTTATTAGCAACGTATTTGGAGTTCCTGCCATCTGCGTTGCGGCAAATTCGCGCACAGACCCGGTATAAAACGCTTTCAAGCACAGCCATGAGCGAAGCGCCCGCTCCAAGATAAAAACATTCGAACGAAAGGAGTTCAAATGAGTACATCCCAAATCTATATTGCATTATCCATCACCACTTTGGCAATACTTGCCGTGCTTTTCTTTGTCATCAAAAAAGCACCACAAAAAAAGCTCACCCCATTGGCTGGCCTGGCTTTTGGATTTGTGCTCGCCGGAATCATATTTAGCGATGACAGGCTGATCGGCTATATTTTAATGGGCATCGGCGTGCTCCTTGCCATGATCGATATTTTTAGACAAAGAAGGAAAGACATCTGATGAGAGAAGTGAGCTGGTGATGGGAGCAGGGTTTAAATGAAATTCGTGACATGCAAAGAGAAAGGAGTTTGACATGTCGAAAAAAGAAAGCAGACACCCCCAAGGTTATTGGATGAGCGTTGGCATTAGCACCGGGGTCGGGATTGGTGCAGCTCTCGGGGTTGCCATGGACAATATCGGTGCTGGAATAGCGATCGGAGTTGCAATCGGTGCAGGAATTGGTGCATCCTTGGAAGAACGAAACAGGGAAAATATCCGCCCGCAAACCGATCAGGAGAAAATAACACAGAGGCGGCTCGTGTTATTGGGATTTTTTATGATCACCATCCTTATCCTCGCGCTCGCCCTGGTATCGTTTTTGAAGATCGGAAGATAAATCAATTCTTGTGACATGACAAAGGAAAGGAGTTTGACATGTCTACCACCATGCCCACAAAGAGTATTTGGAAAGATTTCCTGATGTTTGCCATCCGGGTGATGATCGTCCATACGATCACCTACTTCATTTTTGGCATCCTCATGTCGAACGTGTTCGACTATGGGGAGATCTTCAAGCGCGAGATCATCCGCGACTACATGATACCGATGGAGGAGCACAACATCGTTCTCGGACCGTTCCTGCAGCCCTTGCGTGGATTGATTTTTGCCATCGGTTTGTGGCCCTTCCGGGAGGTTCTGATCGAAAAGAAACGCGGCTGGCTGTATTTGTGGGGCCTGATCGTCACCATGGGCATTCTTTCCACACCTTCGGCTTCCCCGAGCTCCATTGAAGGAGTGCTCTACAGCAAGCTGCCAATGTGGTACCACCTGATGGGCCTGCCCGAGATCCTGCTGCAGACCCTGGTCTTTTCCATCTGGCTGGTCTGGTGGGAGCGCCAGGCTGCAAAAGGACCTGAAACGGTGGCAAAGGAGAAAAATCCGCTGGTCTCTGAAATCATCAAAGCCATCATGACCGCCTGCTTTGCCTACATCGGGTATGCACTCGGTGGCATCCTGCTGGCAGCCAGGGCGAACGCCAATGCCGCCGCAACAGGTTCAGGCGGCATCGACATTGGTGCCGCGGGGGCTAACTTCAAGATGCAGTTTATGTTCGTCGTGGCTTTTCTCGTCAATGCCATCACTGTCTTCTGGCTGGGGCGCAGGTGGCAGACAAACCGGATGCCTCTGTGGAGTATCTTCCTGCTCTTCTGGTGTATCGATGCGGCTGTGCCGTGGCTGTATCAAACGATCGTCTTTGGTTCCTCGGACATCCCCACAGTCATCCTGCTGGGGTTCTTCCCGGCCGCGATCATCACAGCAAGCATGAAGACGAGTTATCGGAGAGCTGCAGTGGAAGCAAGAAGCTCATCATGAAATGAACAAAAGCCATGATCCCAATTACACCCGATCTTGTGAGCGATGAGCTAAGGGCCATGTTCCATCCAGGTATGCCAACGGGGATCCGTGTGCTGGCAGTACTGGCCGGCGGCAACGGGGGCAAGATCATCACGGATGATCCTGCACGGCCGCACTGGGGTCTCGTTTGGGAAGCGGATGATGGGACTCTATACCGCGGTGGCCAATACAGCGATGCGATCTTGCATGAGGCGGTCAGCCTGCTCAGGCAGGATGGAATTGTCGCCATGGGATTTCGTGACGGAGATCCTGATGTAGACCTATTCCCTCCCGGACCTGTCGCCGGCGCGGAGTGCCTGGAATTCGACCGTCCCATCGGCAGCAGTGATCTGTCCCCTTACCTGCACTCCCTGCCGGATGGATATTCCGTCCAGCGAATGGATCAGGCACTTTTGGAGCGCAGTCCCCGGCTGGAAGAAAAGATCAACCGGTATGGAAGCATCGAAAACTTCATGGAAAAAGGGATTGCCGTCTGCATTTTGCATGAAGATGAAATTGTCTGCGAAGCACTCGCAGATATGGACATCCTGGGTACGCGTGACATCGGCATCCGGACACAGGAGGCGTATCGCAGGCAGGGCCTTGCGACGATCGCCTGTGCTCATCTGGTCCAGCTCTGTGAGGAAGCCGGTTCGCACACGTATTGGGACTGTGTCAGGTTTAATGCAGGCTCAGTTGCACTGGCACACAAACTCGGGTTTCAAAATGAAAGGTCCTACAAATTGCTGGCCTGGTTCAAGCCAGAGGAATAAAAGCATGTTCATGTTCCACCGGTGTATCTCGACCCTGGTCTTCGTGGCGTTTTTGGGAACTGGCTGCATGCCGGTTGATATTCCGCAACCAGTGGCAAACACGAATACTCCTGCTCCCACAGTGATCGCTCAGCGTGTTACAACCCCGGTCGTACCGCCGACTGTGATCCTGCCTGAAATTCCGTATGATCTGATCTCGCAGGATAGTCTCCTTGCCTATCTCGAGGATCTGACCTCCATCCAGCCTTATTCCGGCTGGCGCAATTCCGCCAGCAGTGGCGAGGCGGAGGCACTGGACTACGTTGAGTCGAAACTGAACGAATTCTCAAACTTGCAGGGCCCAGGTATGGAGCTGGAGCGGCAGAGCTTCCCGGTCTACATGAGCACGGAGATCTGGGACTCGCGTCTGGTCCTTACCGTGGATGGCCGGGAGATCGAGGTCCCGGCCGATGGCGTGCGCGGCTCGCGCCATCTACGCCCGCTGGCGGCTTACTTTGATTCAGATGGAGTGCTTGGCGACACAAACCCCAATCCGATGAGTGCGGATGGATGTCCACTTTTCGTGTTGGATGATGAAAAGCTCTATACCCTGGCAGCACACGACCTCGAGGGCCGCATCCTCTTTGTGGACTATTCTCTGATCGATATCACTGTGAATAGTAATGGGGCTGAAAATACAGGCCAGCTGATCCGCATGATGGATCAGGGGCCCGCTGGATTGGTCCTGGTTACGCACTATGCCAATCATGACGGAGAAAGCCGCGGCACGCTGATCGGCGATGGCTCCAATTTTGGATATGCAATTCCATCTGCGCGCATGCCCGTTCTGTACGTTCGCATCGAGGATCTAACCCAGGCCGGGATCGCAACCTGGGAGGATCTTCAGAAGATCGATGCTGCCCACCTCTTGCTGGATTCCGATGTGCTATCCCCCGGCAAAGCCGGAAATGTGATCGCCCGCATTCCAGGCAAGGACTCTTCCAGGGCAGTGATCCTGGGCGCGCACATCGATTCGCCCAATGGTCCCGGCGCCTTCGACGATGGCAGCGGCTCCGCCGCCCTGCTGGAGATCGCGCGTGTCCTGAATGTCTCAAGGTTCCAGCCCGCGGTCGATGTCTACCTGGCCTGGTTTGGCGGGCATGAGATCGGGACCTATGGCTCGGCTTACTTTGTTTCCACACACCAGGAGTTGCTGGACCGCACCCTGCTGGAGGTGCAGATGGACGGCCTGGGACATCCACTCGATAGCAAGACCTCCCAGATCACGATCATGACCAATTCCTATGGGAGATTTGGAGACGAGCGCACGCCTGCCTTCGACTTTTTGGCAAAAGCGGCGGCGCCTGAAGGAGTCACACTCGACAAGGTGGTGGAATATGGACCGATTGCAGATAATACCAACTTTGATGCTTTTGACGTGCCGGAGGTCTACCTGGGCTATGTAAATGGCAGGGAATGGCAATCAAGAGGATCGACTTATTTTCACTTTTCCAATCACTTCCATGATCCGTATGAAACCGTGGACCTGGCACGCGAAGTGGGTGATGCCTTCGTCGGAATGACAAAGGTGATGCTGGCAGCCGCGCTGGAGACCGGCTATTCCCAACCAAATCTGCGGGTGACAACAGCTGAAATCCACCGGGCGCTGATCGTTTCCAGCCACAACGAAGGAGCGAACAATACAACCTCAATGTTCAGGGACTTGGGCATGGCCCTGGCCTGGGAAGGGTTTGATGTGGACATGATCCCTTATGCCCAGGCAATCACATCCTCCGATCTGCAGGATGTAGACGTCATTGTCCTTCCTCCCACACTGGATTATCCAGGGCGGCATAATGAAAAGTGGAGTGATGCCGAGCTTGCTTTATTGGAATCCTATGTTGCAGCGGGCGGGTTGTTGGTGGTTACCAATTCCACCTGCAACTACATCATCGGGCGATGTGCAGACGCTTCAAACGAAAATATCCGTTCGCTCAACGATTTCCTGGAACCCATGGGAGTGAGGTTTATGTTTGGAGGTTTTGGCGGCGATGATGACAATACTGCCCGGCCCGTTACCGAACATCCTCTGACCGAGAATGCACGCTACCTGACTTTTTATGAAGGTCAGGGTGTGCCATTCAGCATGAAAAAAGGAACAGAATTGTTTCGTGCTGCCGGCAGTCCCATCGTTGGGCTGGTGGATTATGGAGACAAAGGAGGGCAGGTATTGGTGATCGCCGACCTGGGTATTCTTCAAGCGGGATCGCAGGGCGCAAAAAATATCGAGTTTCTGAAAAATATTGCCCGCTATGCTGGACCGCCCTGATCGCCAATCATGCTCGAAGGAAAGGTCCTTCATTCCTTTACTCCTCATTTCCCAGCCTTCATGAAGCAAGGAGTTGACAATGAAAACAAAATATGACTGGAAGGTATTTGTTGTCCTGACATTTTTGATCTTGCTAACATCCTGTTCGGCGCCCCCCGCACCGCCAGCGATTGCGCCTGTCCCGACCGACACGCCTCAGGCGGACATGCCCAACCCTGCATCGGTGTACTGTGAACAGCGAGGCAACCGGCTGGAAATTCGCCCGGCAACAGATGGAAGTCAATCGGGTGTTTGCATCTTCCCGGACGGCAGTGAATGTGATGAATGGGCGTATTTCCGAGGGGAGTGCCTGCCGAATCCGCCGGTGACGGCCGCTCCGGCCAGTCCGACCCAGGCGGCTCCTGTCTCCAACCCCGCGGGTGTGATCATCGACCCTCGCAACGGCCCGCGGGAGTCCACCGGCGGTCTGCTCCTCTACAACCCGTCCGGGTTGACCCTTGGCGAGCTCGTTGCACCCGGGGCTGCTGCGATCCACGCTGCCGGTCGGTATCGAGGGGAATTGATCCCGCTCCTCTTCCACGCCGCTGAGCTGGAAAGCCAGAAAC
>JBLMZU010000429.1:0-4211 GCA_050258995.1 Bacteroidota bacterium | reverse complement strand
AAGGACGACTGCCCAGGTCGCTGCAACGGAAGCTCTCAAACAGAAGGGCATCGCAGAGGATAACGCCGCAACAGCCCGGGCCAATGAACAGGAAGCAACAAAACAACGAAAGCGGGCCGAGGAAAACCAGGTGAAAGCGGAAGCACAGCGGAGCGCTGCCCGGGCCCAGATCTACCAAAGCCAGCCGGGAGAGTTATATACCAGCACCCTGTTCGCCATCGATTCGATGGAAAGGCAGACCAACGGCGAAGCGGAGGAGATCCTTCGCCGGAACATCAGCCTGCTGCCGCGGCCTGTGGCACAGGATTCACAGGAAGGAAAGATCAACTCGCTTGTATTTAACAAAGAAGGAAATCGATTTGTGACCGGCAGTGCCGATGGCACGGCCTGCCTGTGGAGCATCCAGGACGGAACAAAGCTGTTTTGTACACCCTCCGGCCAGCCGGCAATCAATGCTGTTGCATTCAGCCCGGATGACTCTCTGCTCGTCATCGGCGATCAATCCGGGAACGTCCAAATCCTGGATGCCAGGACGGGCGAGGTCCAGCACATCTACCAGCGCTTCCTCTCCAGGTCAGGCTCGCTGCAGCTCCTGGATGTTAAAAATGGCGGTCCGCAGAACGGACAGACCCCGCAGACCAGCCCAGTCCTCAGCATCCAGTTCAGGCCGCCGGCCGGGAAGCAGCTGGCTGTTGCTTATGAGGATGGCGAGATCCCCGTGTTCGATCCAGGCACGGGCAGCATCAGTGCACCGCTGTCCACTGTAAGCAGACCTAATGCGTTTGGCTTCAGTGCAAATGGCTCCATGCTGGCTACCGGGAATCAAGCCGGCCTCGTCTCCATCTGGAACTTAGGCAATGACAAGATCACCAACCCCACAAGCCATCGAAATGGTGTTTTGGCAATGGCGTTTGGGAAGGGCAATACCCTGGCAACCAGCGGGAACGACAAGAAAGTGAATGTGATCAACCTCCTGTCGGGAGAGCAGCTGTATACCATTCTCACCCAAAGCCCGGTCCGGGATCTCGCCTTCAGCCCGGACGGCACATGGCTCGTTACGGCAGCAGACGACCACCGCATCCGCGTCTGGGATACCGAGGATGGCAGTGAACGGCTCAGCATGGCACAGGATGGCGCCGTCAGCAGAGTCGTGATCAGCCCCGATGGGCAATGGCTGGCGACGACCGGCGACGACCGGACGACCCGCGTATGGGATGCCGTGACAGGTGCGGAGATCTATCAGATCCCGCTTCACGCCAGCGGCGCTGAAATCGGATTTAGTAACGATGAGAATTACCTGGTTTCCACGGATCAGCAGGGCACAATCAATATTTGGGATATGTCATCGTTGGGCGCCCGCAGGGACTCGATCCAATTCAATGGAGCCTTGAACAACATACAATACAGTGCTTCCGGGGACCGGCTTGCCGTTGCCGGCAAAAATGGCATCTGGCTGCTCAACCCTGACCCTGCTTCCGACACGATCGCGCGCCCCTCGAATACGCCGACGCTTCCCTTTAAATCCAATGTCGATCTTCTTGCATTCAGTCCCGATTCGACATACCTGGGGGTCACCACGGATGGCAAGGAATTTGCGCTATACAACAACGCAGCAAATCGAATGGTAGTAAAGGGGACTTGGCCCAGCCTGCTGAAATCAATCGCCTTCCCGCCGGACAGCAAGCAGCTAATGGCAAGTGACGCCGAGGGCAAGATCCAGTCCTGGAGTGTCTCCAGCGGACAGCCGGTTGACAACGCCGGCCAGCAGTACCCACAGGCACCATCGCTTGCCTCCAGTTCGAAATACCTGGCGTTCGGTTTAAAGGATAGGATCGATCTTCTCGACGCCGGTGGAAAGGTTCAATCCATCGAGGCGCCGGGCGAAAACACCCTGCTTGCCTTAAACCAGGACGGCTCCTGGCTCGCCTCAAGCGACTCATCGGGAAAGATACAGCTCTGGAAAAATCAGGGCGGCAGCTACACCGGCATGTCATCTTTGCTCAAACAACAAGCCGAATCCATGTCATTTAATCCGGATGGTTCCCTGCTGGCTGTGGGAACTGCACAAAATGTGTTTTTGATCGATACAGCCAGCGGCAACGAGATCGCTCGGATCCCATACCGGGATGTGGTGACAGGCGTCTCTTTTTCACCCGACGGAAAGTATCTGACCACTGTCTCTTCCAACGTGCTCCAACGCTGGGAAATTGCAAAACTCGAAAAAATAAACGATGCGGAGCTTTTACAGGCTGCGTGCTCCAGACTGGCTGAAAAATTCAACGAGACCCAGATAAAAGCCTTATTCGACGATCCCATATCGCTGTGTACATACAGCGGTGTGGCACAATGATAAAATCCAGGCAAAACGGCGATCCATTTAGGAGCATGACATCTTTATCAGGTATCAGACGGTTACAGGTAGGAGGATGGAGTGAATGGAACCCATTAAAGGCTTACATCACGTCACGGCGGTGACGGGCGATGCGCAGCGGAACGTGGATTTTTATCGACAGATCCTTGGGCAGCGTCTGGTCAAGAAGACCGTCAATTTCGATGCCCCGGATGCCTATCATCTTTATTTTGGGGATTATATCGGTACACCCGGCAGCATACTGACTTTCTTTGCATGGCCAAACATCAAACGCGACATGCGCGGCAATGGGGAAACAGCAGCGGTGGCTTATAACATCCCTGTACATTCATTGGGGTTCTGGCAGGAACATCTTCAACGCCATGGAATTTTCACACAGGGGCTGGAAGACCGTTTCGGGGAACAGGTTCTGGCATTCGAGGATCCCGATGGGATGGTGCTGGAGCTGGTTGCATCCGGACCCTCTGCTGAGATTCGGCACTGGGAGGCGGGGCCCATCCCGCAGGAGCATGCGTTGCGCGGGTTTCACAGTGTCACCCTCTGGCTGGATGAGATCGAACCGACGGCAGAATTGTTGATCCAACAGATGGGCTTTTCCTTCACCGGTCGTAACGAGAACCGCCACCGCTTCACCGGCAGACCTGCGAGTCTGGCCCGTACCATCGACATCCTGCACCGCCCGCAGCAACCGGAGGACCTGCCCGGGCAGGCAATTTTCGGGGCAGGCTCGATTCACCACATTGCCTTCCGCGTCTCCAGCGATGAAGAACAGCTCGAGTACCAAGCCGCCCTGCGGGCCGCGGGACATGCTGTCACGCCCGTCCGCGACCGCAATTATTTCCAATCGATCTACTACCGGGAACCCGGTGGAGTCTTGTTTGAGATCGCCACGGAGCCACCTGGATTTGCCATTGATGAGCCACCGGCAAGCCTCGGCGAAAGTCTCAAGTTACCCGAATGGTTTGAACCCAACCGGCAATTGATCGAGGCCAGTCTTCCATCACTCACCTTAAAGCCGGTTGTGACTTAAAGAGCAACTCCGAGTTTCGATAACTCGGAGTTGCTCTTTTACACCAGCATCCTGACCGGATTTTCCAAAAACCCTGCCAGGGCCTGCATGAACTGGGCGGCTTCCGCTCCATCGCTGACACGATGATCCACGGAGATGGTGGCTTTCATGCGCCAGCCAGGTTTGATCTGGCCGCCTTCGACAACCGGGACTTCCCTGGCCGAGCCGATCGCCAGGATCGCGGCTTCGGGAGGGTTGATGATGGCGATGAACTCGTCCACATCGTACATGCCCAGGTTGGAGGTGGAGAATGTCGAGCCGTCCACGTCTTCGGGCTTGACCTTGCCTTCGCGGGCGCGGCCGGCCATGGTTTTGACTTCGCCCGAGATCTGGCGCATGGTTTTCTGGTCGGTGTCCTTGACCACAACGGTCATCAAGCCGCCGGGGACCGTGACGGCCACGCCGACGTTGATATGTCCGAACTGGATGACCTCACTGCCATTCAGGGTCGCGTTCAAATTGGGGAACTGGCGCAGGGTTAATGCCACTGCCTTGAGAATAAAATCATTGACAGATAGTTTCTCGTTCTCCGGCAGATACTCATTGGCCTGCTTGCGCATGGCCATGAGCACATCCATTTTGTATTCGTGCGTCACATAAAAGTGCGGAACCGTCTGTTTTGATTCCACCAAACGGCGACCGATCGCCTGTCGCAGCTTCGTGGTCGGAACTTTCTGATCTTCGGCCGTTGCCTGATAGACGATCGTCTGTTGCACGGGCTGCCGGGCAACCGCTGCTGGCTGCGGACCCGAAAGAGCTGCCTCCACATCC
>JBLMZU010000428.1:0-7090 GCA_050258995.1 Bacteroidota bacterium | reverse complement strand
CAGCTTCCTGCTCCATGCCCTTGGTACAGGCCCGCATTGTGCTGGCGGGCATTTTGATCTCCATGCTGCCGTCCTTGGCGACATAGGAGGTGGTGTAGTTGTTGCAGCCGGCCATGCCGCTTAGGAGGCCATCCTCGGAGAACTGGGCCGTGATGATCGTACCCGTCTCAGGGGTCGATGGCTTGGCAGGATCGCCAAAGGACTCCAGGACCCAAAGCGTGTCGACCAGCGATTTCTGGCTCAGGCTGAAGGTCAGCTTCTTTTCGAACGAGGAGGCCGAATCGTAGAAGATCTCCAGGCGGCCCAGTGGAGTGAAGGCGATCTTATACGCCTGCTGCAGGGCAGCCGTGACGATCGATTCCTGGGTCATGCCTGTCTCGCAGGCCATCATGGTGGATCCCAGGGGGCCGATCTTGATCTGCTCGCCGGTCAATTCGTACGGGCCAAAGAAGCTGTTGCAGCCGCCGAAACCGCTCAGGCTTTTGTCCTCGGCGAACTGCACAGTGACATTAGTGCCCGGCTCGACAATGGTGGGATTACCAGCATCGCCATAGCCCAGCAGCATCCAGAGGGGACCGACGAGCTGGCCGGAAAGATCCGTCGCGGGGACATCCGCAACGACAGGTTGTGGGGCAGCCGTCGGCGGCTGGGTGGGCGCAGGTGTGGGTGTGGGAGCCGGTCCGCAAGCTGTCAAAAGGACGGCGAAGATGAGGGCCAGGGCGAAGCCCAGCGTGAGTGTCTTCCCCCCGTTATATTTTGGTGTGTTCATATTTTTCTCCTTTCGATCTCGGTGTATCGTTGGTTGTTCTCGTCAAATGTTTGGCGGTCTCATTCCTAAAATGAGTGCAACAAATCCATGGTGTGGCGGATCAGATAAATTTTGATTCCGAGGCAGGTTATTCTCTCTCTGCCTGTTCCTCCTGCTGGGCCGGGGGTCGCACCTCGTCGAGCCATGCCTGGGCTGCCTCATAGGCTTCATAGGCAGAGACACCCCACTGCCGGTGAACGAGGAAGACATTCTCCCGCCCGATTCTCTCCAACAGGCCGGTGCGCTCCAGCTGGACAAACACGCCCGGGCTGATCCCAGCCAGCATTACCTTGCCGCCGTTGGCCTGCAGGGACTGGTTGTAGCGATCCAGCACGGTGATCATGGTGCTGCCAAAATTGTCATAACCACGAAGCACAAAGATCACCACGGCTTCCTTGGCATCTTCCGCAGCCGGGAGATTTTCCTCAAAGGTCTTGGCCGCGGCGTAAAAGAGACTTCCGTACGGGTACAGGACGGTCACGTGGTGATTGGATAATTTCTTGGGCGCGGGCCGCTCGACCGGCAGAGGGTTATTCTTGGACGGCACCAGCTCGACCAGTTCCAGCCGGTTGGCCTGGTGGAAGGTAAAGAGCAGGATCGAAAGCCCGACCCCCAGCAGCACAGCAAACTGCAGCGGCATGACCAGTGTGCCGACGAAGGTGATCCCCATCACCACCCGCGGGATCATGCCGGTCTGCCAGACGGTGCGGATGCCGTCGAAGTTGAGCGTGCGGAAGCCGATCACGATCAAAAGGCCGGCCAGGGCCGGCATGGCGATCAGCTCGACCAGCCTGGCAAACAGAAGCACGGTAATGGCAATGAGCACACCGGCCAGGAAGTTGGCCCAGCGCGACCGGGCCCCGGCGTTGACCACCATGGCCGTGCCCGAGAGCGAGCCGCCACACGGCATCCCCTTGAAAAAGCTGGCAGCCAGGTTGGCCGCGCCCTGGCCGAAGAAGTCTCCGGAGGGGTCGGCAAACTTGCCATCCGGGTTCGGGTAGCCCTGGCTGATGCCGGCGCCCTGCACCAGGCCGATCACACTCAGGGCAAAGGCAGGCACGATCAGCTTGAACATCAGCGAAAAATCCGGCAGGGAAAAGGAAGGCAGTGCACTTGGCACCTGGGTCACATCCCCGACCAGGGGAACATTCTGGAACCAAGGCAGAAAGGGAAGCAGAGAGGCGAAGATCATCGCCAGGATAAAGGAAAACTGGCTGGTGAGCTTGATCCTGTCCAGGATCAGGATCAACAGCACCATGGTCAGGCCGACAACCAGGACAGGCAGGACGATCTGCTGGGCGTTGAGAGCCGTATCCACGGCTTGGACGACCCGGTTGGAATGCGGGCTTGCGTACCCGGTGAAGTCTCGCAGCTGACCGAGGATGATCAGGATCGCCACGCCGTTCAAAAAGCCGGTCATCACCGAGTGGGGCACAAAGCGCACCAGGAAGCCCATCTTGAGCAGCCCGAGCGAGATCTGGATCACCCCGACCATCAACGCCAGCACGTAGACCGCCTGCAACTTATCAGCCGGGGTCATGCCTGTTGCCAATGAACTGGCCACGGCCAGGGATAAGGCGCTGGTGGTGGAAATATGCATCATCTCCGAGCTGGTGAACAGCGCGCCGATCGGGGTGGCGATGATCATGGTGTACAGTCCGGCCAGGGGGTTAATCCCGGCCAGCAGGGCCGATGCCATGCTGTCCGGGATGCTGGCGACGCCCACGGTGAAGGCAGCGATGAAATCGGCCAGGATATTTTTGGGGTTGATACGCCAGCGCTTCCGTGCGCCTTCGACTAAGGTTGCTGTCATTTTGTATATTCTCCAACTTCTGCATTGCTGTGTCCTGCGCGCCAGGGCCAGTGCCCCTCGATCTCGACCACCAGGATCCAGCTTAATAGAGTTCTCACCACCACAAGCAAACCGAGCGCGGCGATGTTGTTCCAGGTGGGCTCCAGTGCCATAGTGCGGATCACATCTGCAGCAACCAGGATCTCCAGTCCCAGCAGGAGCGCCCTGCCCAGGGTGTGTTTGTATTCAAGATAGTCTGCCCCCTGGGCTTTTCTTTTCGTGATCAGAGAGGCGAAGTACCGCCCCGTACTGTAGGCAACCATGCCGACGATGATGACCACCGCCAGAACTTCAATGACCAGTGAAATCTCTTTGATCCATTGCATCGTTACACCGCTTTATCCTGCCTCGGTTGTTTCAGGCGTAAAGAGCTGGGTATCCGGATGCTGGAGGCGCACCCAGAGAATGTACAGGCTGATCAAGGTCACCCAGGCTGGATACACCAGGGTGAACCACGGGCTGTAGTTGACAACCACCAGCAACACCAGGGCCAGCGAAAAAGTCACCACGGCCAGCCAGCGAGGCAGCAGTCCTGTGCGCATCCAGATCGTGCCCAGCGAGATCATGGTGACGCCCGCCATGCGCAGGGCGTAGACACTGCTAATATGCAGCATCAGTGCCCGGGCAAAGTAGATCACCGTGATATCGGGTGTCCCCGTACCGATCATCTGGTAGGTGGCCAGGATCCCCCCGGCAATGGCCATTGCGATGAAGACCAGGCCAATAAACAGCAGGCTGCTTCCAAAGAATACCGTTGAGAAAAATTTGTCTTCAAACTCTCCCAGCCTGTCGCGCACAACACCGATGAACCACAGGTAGGCGATCCCGGCGAACGGCATCAGGCCCAGGGCCACGCTGATCCGCGAGGAGCCCGTGCTGATCCACGTAATGTCGGCGGTGATATCGCCGGGGATGGCAGTGCGCATCAGTACCAGGCTGGCGGAAAACAGCAGGCCGAACAGGATCCCGGCGATGGCTGCCGTCCGCGGTGTGGTCAGGCGCCTCTTTTCCCAATCACTATGAAAGTTCATGAAGAAGTTCCTTCTGCTGGTTCACATTTGGCAGACAGGATAAAACCGCCAACCAGGTCGTACCACCACAGCTGCTCAAAGAACAACTGTGCCCGGCTGTAGATGGCATCCGGTTTTGTCCCTCGCTCTTCTGCGACAAGCTGAATGATGCCGGAGATAGACCGGCGGCTGTCGATGGCGTTGAAAAGCTGCAACTCCAGCTCGTCCACGGAGAGCGCCAGCTCAGGATGTCCATTTGCAGGATTGATTAATCCGGCAGCCTTCCACGGCAGATCGCTCTTCGAGATGAGGATGTCCGGCAGGCTGAGAGGAATGTATGCCAGCCAGCCGGCGCCGTTGAAACTCAAAGAACGCTCTTCCTCTAGGCCTGGAATGTAAGCGATCAGGTTGTGATGAAGCATATCGCCGCGGAACAACTCCAGGACCGCGTACTGCTCCTCTAACGGTAGCCTTCGCAGGCGGGCGGCATGCGGGGTGGTATGCAGGCTGGAGCACTGCGGCAGATAGCACGCCTGGCGCACCCAGCGTCCAAACTTCAGACCACAGGCGGCAAGCAGCTCGAAAAGCTGCGGGACGGTGTATGACCGGCCCTGCGGATAGAGCAGCGCATCTGCCATTCCAGCTGAGGTCTTAAGATCCGGCGCGGTGCCCAGCAGGGGGACAAGCGGATGGCTGCGCGGCAGCGCGACAAGTGTACGGGCCAAGTCCCGGATCTCGACGCTGCTGTGTCCAATATGCAGCCGGCGGCAGTATTCCTGCAGCATGTACACACCAGCCCGGCCGTAGGGAGCATGGACCGTCAGGTCCAGGGCGCCGCTGGCATCCAGGACCGACCGCAGCGCACACAGCCCGGTCTGCGGGTCGGACAGGTGGTGCAGCACGCCCTTGCAGACAATCAGGTCGAAGATCTCTCCCAGTTCCTGCACCTGTTCGATAGGCAGCCGGTGCACATCCAGATTTGTCAGGTTGTATTTTTTCTTTAATGCCAGTGTATGCTCGATGCTCGTCTCGCTGATGTCGATGCCAATCACCTGCGCGGACGGATGGCGCAAGGCGTGCCTGGCCGCCTGCGCGCGATCGCAGCCAGCCACCAGGATACGCAGATCCTCCCGGTAGGGCCGGCGCGGCCAATGCATGTGGAAGTCGGCGATCCGGCGATCCTCGTCCTGCCACTGCCGGCGGTATTCGTCGAGATCCTCGACGGCCGGCGGGGAGGGGTGCAGATCATAGAAAGACCTGACACCTTCCTTTGCGTTGTCTTCATCGATGCGAGCGAACATCAAGTGCTCCATTCCTGTCTGGCCCTGCCGGAGTACGGTATTTTCAAACGACCGCACCCCGGCATCGGACCGTGATTCGATTTAGTGCCCTTTGCTGCTGTGCATCTCTTCCAGCTGGCGCATTACGGCATCCAGGTTGAAGGACGCCGGTTTCTGACGCGGCGGGTACTGGATGAAGTTCTGGATCTGCTCGGCCACCAAACCCTGCATCCCGTACATCAGGTAGACGTGGGAGATCATCCAGTCCCAGTAGGTGTTCGAATTCTCGTCCGCCCGCTCGAAGGGATCACGGCGCAGGTGGAACATCTTCGGCGCGCGCAGCGGCACGAATGGCTCGAGCCAGGCCATCAGCTGCTTGGCCCGCTGCTCCATCAGTACCACTTTCCAGTCGTTCATCCGGATCGCCAGCAGATCGCCGTCATCGCTGAAATAAAAGAAGAAATTCCGCGGGCTGTCCTTCACTTCGCCAGCGAGGTAGGGCAGCATATTGAAGCCGTCGAGATGCACTTTGAATGTCTTGTCGCCGGCCTGGTGGCCATTGAGGAGCTTCTCCTTGATGTCCGGCTCGCCAGCCGCGGCCAAAAAGGTTGGCAGCATATCCTGCAGGGAAACGATGCCGTTCAGCACGGTGCCTGGCTTGATCCCAGCCGGCCAGCGCAGAAAAGCGGGCACACGCCAGCCGCCTTCCCAGTTGGTGTTCTTCTCCGAGCGGAACGGTGTAATGGCTGCATCCGGCCAGCTGTTGAAATGCGGGCCGTTGTCGGTGGAATACATCACGATCGTGTCCTCGGCGATGCCCAGCTCGTCGAGCTTGTCGAGCATGCGGCCAATATTCTCGTCATGAGCGACCATCACGTCGTTGTAATCACCCTGGCCGCTCTTGCCCCTGTGCTTCTCGGCGGGGTGCGTGCGGAAGTGCATGGCGGTCGTGTTGTACCACATGAAGAAGGGCTTCCCCATTTGATGAACTTCATCAATGAAACGCAGGGCCTCAGCAGTGATCTCGTCATCGATCGTCTCCATGCGCTTCTTCGTCAGCGGCCCCGTGTCTTCGATGCGGCCATCGGCAAAACTGTGGATCACGCCGCGCGGGCCGTAGCGCTTCTTGAACTCTGGATCCCTGGGGTAATCCGGATCCTCAGGCTCCTCTTCGGCATTGAGGTGATAGAGGTTGCCAAAGAACTCGTCAAAGCCGTGGTTGGTGGGCAGGTGCTCATCCCGGTCGCCAAGGTGGTTCTTGCCGAACTGGCCGGTGACGTAGCCATGCGGCTTGAGCAGCTCGGCGATGGTGGGATCCTCCGCGCTCAGCCCGACATCGGCCCCGGGCATGCCGACCTTGGTCAGGCCGGTGCGGATCGGGTTCTGGCCGGTAATGAAGGCGGACCGCCCGGCTGTGCAGCTTTGCTGGCCATAGAAATCGGTGAAGGCTGCGCCCTCGTTGCCAATGCGGTCGATGTTCGGGGTGCGGTAGCCCATCTGGCCCCGGCTGTTGTAGCTGATGTTCCACCAGCCGATGTCATCGCCCCAGAGGACAAGAATGTTTGGTTTTCCGTTGGGCATGTTGTTTTCTCCTTAACTCAGTGATGTACGATGATTGACTGGCGCTCCGGCTGGACCACCGGCCATATTGACAGAAGACTCACTTGTGTTCTTGCTGGATCGGGTCGCAGGACTGATGCCGTGACAGCGGCCAAACCGGCGTCTACTGCCGCACGGACAGGGATCGTTGCGCCGCACCCCGGCAAAGGCCCGCTCCAGGATCTGCATTACCTCCTTTGCTTCCCGGTTGCGCCGGATCAGACCGGCCATGATCTTCATCGGGTAATCGACATGCTGGAAGAACAGCTTGAAACCGGCACACAGGTAATTGAGTCCCGGCTCGCCGTCGGGTGTCAGGAGGAAGCGGTTCTTCGGGCATTCGCCGTGACAGGCAAAGCGCACGTCGCATGTGCGGCAGAACTCCGGCAGGGAGTCGCGCTTGTCCCGGCCGAACTTCAGCTGCTGCGGCGAGGCGACCATGTCGAGCATGTGGGTATTCTCGATGTTGCCGAGCAGGAACTTCGGTTCGACGAAATGGTCGCAGGAATACAGGTCGCCGTTGTGCTCGATGGCTAGGCCG
>JBLMZU010000427.1:0-4995 GCA_050258995.1 Bacteroidota bacterium | reverse complement strand
CTTTCCATCATCAGCGTCCCTGTCTTTCAGAACGGCCATGTCAAAGGAGTGCTGGAGATCTGTTCCGAAGAGATGGATGCCTTCAATAGTACGGATGTTTTCATCGCCGAGGGAGTTGCTTCGGAGCTCAGCCGGGCTTGGGAACGCACCAGTTACCAGGAACGCTTGACAGAATTAATCCAGGCTGGCATTTCACCTAGCACGCTGATGGATCCCCAGGCCGCGGTTCAGGAGATCGCATCCATCGCACGAAACACACTGGAGGCAAAATTTGTATTCGTGACCCTGCTCGACCAGCAGGGCAATTTCTCCCGCACGGGGTCCGCCGGGAAGGCCGTAAAGCTGGCTGCCTCCCTCCATGCGAACCCGGCCGATGAACCGCTGATGCAGGCCGCATTGAATGCGTCGAAGCCTTTCCGCGTCCGGGACCTGCGAAAATATTCCAACACAGGAAAGCTGGAAATCGACCACGCGGAACTGAGAAGTCTGCTCGCCATCCCGATCCGCCTGCACCGCCTGAGCATTGGCGCGATCCTGGCATTTGGCAAACGGGAGGGTGTTTTCTTTTCCGAAAACGATGAGTCGTTGGCAGACCTCCTGTCCTCGCAGGCGGGAGCCTCCATCGAAAGCTCCTGGCTCTACCAGGAACTGCGCAACACGCTCAGCATAACATCCATGCTGTATCAATTAAGCGTGGATGTCATCCAGACGGAGGAGCTGAGCAGGGCAGCGGAGCTGATCGTGCAGACAGCCCATAAAGTGACCAGTTCCAGCGATACCGGTATTGTGCTCCTGACCCCGGATGGGCGGGTTGAAGCCGAAGTGGAGATCGATGCGAACGGATTGCACAACCGGCGCGAGCATCCGATGGATACCATTGACCAGGCGATCACGACCGGTCAAAGCATTATCGTCTCTCTTGAAAATGGCTCGCGGGTCTGTTATCCGCTGGTGACCCGCGGAAGGACCTATGGCGCGCTGTGGATGCGCATCCCGGAGAGCCGCGGTCAGAATTTTGCAAATCTGCAAACACTCGCCAACCAGGCAGCGATCGCCCTGGAGCGCTCCATCCGGGGGGCGGAACTGGTTCAAAAGCGGAAGCAGCTTGAGGCCGCCTACGCCGAGCTGGAAATCACCTATGACCAGACGCTCACCGCCCTCATGTCCGCCCTGGATGCGCGGGATCGGGAAACCGAGGGGCATAGCAAGCGTCTCAGCCAGCTGGCATGCAGGCTGGGGAAAACCCTGGGACTGCATAGCCAGCAGCTCAAAGCACTCGAGAGAGGCGCCCTGCTCCACGATATCGGAAAGATTGGCATCAGCGACCGGATACTGCACAAGCCCGGCAGGTTGACCGAGGACGAGTGGAGGATCATGCGCAATCATGTGGATATTGGCGCCCGAATCGTGCAGGGGATTCCCTTCCTGGAGGAAAGCCTGCCTGTGATCCAGTACCATCACGAGCGCTGGAATGGCAGCGGTTATCCAATGGGTTTGAAAGGGATGGACATTCCGCTTCAAGCCAGGATCTTTGCCGTCGCGGATGTCTTCGATGCACTGACAAGCAACCGCAGTTATCGAAAAAAGTCATCGCCTGCAGAGGCGCTCCAATACCTGGCCGACCATGCAGGCATCCTTTTTGATCCAGCCACCGTTGAGGCCATTTCCCGCCTGCCTGACACCGATTTCCCGCAGGGAGAAAAAGCCTCTCTATGAGAGCGAAAAAGCCGGACACAACGTTTGCGCCGCATGAAGTACAGCGCTTCATGTTCCCCGTGACCATCGCATTTATCTGTATCACAGCCGCAGTCCTCCTCGAGCATATTCTCGTTATTCACAAACTGGATGCCTGGCTGATCTTTTACTGTGCCAGTGCCATCCTGTATGCCCTGATCAGTCATGTACTTCTGGTGCGGACACATGATTATCAGGAAACGTTCGGTCTGATCAATGCCATTCTCTCAGGGATCTGGCTGGGGTTATTCACGTTTATGGCCCCGCCAGAGATCAGCGAAACGGCCCACATTCTTATTCTGTTGGGCATGATTGCCGTCGCCATTTCCTCCGGACGTTTCTACGCTTACCTGGCCATGGTCCTGACGCTTGTCATCAGTTCCCTGCTGGCAGTTTATGGCGTAGGAAACCTGGAGGATTTTTTTGAATGGACCATGCCCTATATCGTGGGCATGGTGGTCGTCGAAGCAATCGTCCAGATCAAGGATACGACCCGCCAGGAGATCCATCGTCTTGAGATCATTAACAAGATCAGCCGCCAGATCATGCTTTCCCTCAATACGGACCAAACCCTTTCCATCCTCGACGCCACCATGCAGGAAGCCCTCGAAGCAGACACTTATTTTGTAGGCACCCTGCAAGGGGACGAACTGCACTTGAATCTGATGTACGATGACGGGGAATACTTCAATCATATCCAGGTCCCATTGGACGGTACATTATCAGGTTGGGTGATCCGAAATGACCGGGCGCTTTTTCTGCCCGACCTGCGTTCAGAGGTGCAGCTGGATGGCGTGCATGAGTATGTGGCCGGAAAAAAAAAAGACCAGTCTTTCCTGGATGGGGGTGCCTCTGAAAGCATCCAACGTCCGGGGAGTGATTGCGCTGGGTTCCTACAGGCCAAATGCCTTTGACAGCGGGGATATGGAGCTGCTCTCCAACCTGGCCCAGCACGTCTCCCTCGCCCTGGATAATTCCTTCCGACATACCCAGTTGGAGGAGCAGTCGCGTCTCGACAGCCTGACCAGTGTGTTCAACCATGGATATTTTCTCAAGCGACTGGCGGAGCAGGCACAGAATGCGAACCAGAATCAGACCCGGGTCAGTTTGATCATGCTCGATATCGATCACTTCAAGCTTTATAACGACACCTACGGCCACCTGGTTGGGGATCGCATCCTGATCGCGCTCTGTACGGCCATCAAAAGCCACATCAAACACACCGATGCGGTGGGCCGCTGGGGAGGTGAGGAATTTGTCATTTCCCTGCCGGGCGCCAGTGGTGCGGATGCTGTGCGCGTGGCGGAGCGGATCAGGCAGACCATGGCATCCCTGCAGGCGGAGGGCCGTGACCAGAAGACGATGCCCGTGCCCACCGTCAGCCAGGGGATCGCCGTTTACCCCCTCGATTCGGATGAGATCTACCGACTTGTGGACCTGGCCGATCACCGCCTGTATATTGCAAAAGAACGAGGCCGCAACCAGGTTGAGCCGGGATCAGATTACTGGGGATAACAAAAGAGCAGGCCACTGCCTGCTCTCACTCTTCAATTCAGCACCTGTGCAAATGCGTGTACCGCTTTTTCCACCGCTTCATCATCGATCCAGTAGTGCGTGACAAGCCGAAAGCGACGGCTGTTGTCGGCATCGAGCAGCACGCCATAATTCTTCATCTTCTCGGTGACTGCATGGGCGTCATCCTTCACGTGATCTGCCAGATTGAAATAGATCATGTTGGTATGGGGCGTTTCCGGATCAAGCACCACGCCTGGATTCTGTCGCAGGCCTTCGGCCAGCTTCCGGGCCCGGTTGTGGTCCTCTGCGAGGCGCCTGGTCATCTGCTCGAGTGAAATGATGCCTGCTGCTGCGAGGATGCCCACCTGTCGCATCCCGCCTCCCAGCATCTTGCGAACGTGACGCGCCCGGGCGATGAATTTCTGCGAGCCGGCCAGGATGGATCCCACCGGTGCCGCCAGTCCCTTGCTCAGGCAAAACATGACGGAATCGGCTGGATCGACCAGGTCCCTCACCGGCACACTTTGCGCGACGGCAGAATTGAAAATGCGGGCGCCATCCACATGCAGCTTTAGCTCATTCTTTCGGGCAAGCTCCCCCACCTGGCGCGTGTAGGCAGGCGTCAGGGGAACGCCGCCGCAAATGTTCTGTGTATTCTCAAGACAGATGAGACGAGTGACGGGGTGGTGCACATCCTCGCTCCGGATGGAGGCAAGGATGTCCTCCAGGCGCAGGGTCCCGTCCTTTTGATTCGGGACCGGGCAGGGCTGGATTCCTCCCAAAGCCGACATGCCTCCTGCCTCATTCAAATAGATATGGGACAGGTTCCCGACAATGGCTTCCTCCCCCCGCTGGCAGTGAACGAGCAGTGCGATCAGGTTGCCCATTGTCCCCGAGGGAACAAAGAGGGATGCCTCCTTGCCCACCATGTCAGCGGCCAGTTTTTCCAAACGGATGACGGTTGGGTCATCGCAAAACACGTCATCACCGACCTCAGCCTCTGCCATGGCTTCGCGCATTTCAGGTGTGGGCTTGGTGACAGTGTCTGAACGAAGATCAATGGGTTCCATGTGAGACTCCTCAAATTATATTGTTGCAAATTCTTGTGAAGGTTTTACAGGTGAGCGAAGGTTTCCTTCAAGATCAGTCTCCCGATCCCTGCCAGTGAATGCCTGCTCATGACCCGTTGCGCAGGGCACGAAGGACCTTCTCCAGGTCATCAGGCACCGATGCCTCAAAGAATTTTGGCTGCTCTTCGCCCGGTAAAAGGATCTTCAAGCGCCAGGCGTGCAGAAAATGCCGGCCCATCGGAATGGAATGTTTTTTTCTGCCATAGATCTCATCGCCTACAATGGGACATCCCAGGAATGCACAGTGCAATCGGATTTGGTGGGTGCGACCGGTCAGCGGGTGGAATTCCAGCAGTGTATGAGCTTTAAAGCTTTCGAGGGTCTTATATTCCGAAATGGCTTCGCGACCGCGGCTCTCCGGTACAATTGCCATTTTCTTGCGGTGACTGGGATCGCGCCCGATGTACGCTTCGACGCGGCCGGAAGGCGTGGGCGGTTTGCCGTCCACCAGCGCCAGGTAGGTCTTCTCGGTCTTGCGCAGGCGGAACTGGTCCTGCAGCCAGCGGTGGGCGCGCTCGTTCTTTGCCAGCAGGATCACGCCCGAGGTTTCCTTGTCCAGGCGGTGGACGACGCCTGGTCGCTCCTCGCCGCCGATCCCCTCGATCTCAGGATCATA
>JBLMZU010000426.1:0-3180 GCA_050258995.1 Bacteroidota bacterium | reverse complement strand
TGACCATGCCTTCACGGACCTCCCAGCACAGGTTCAGGCCGGGGAACTCTGGGTAGCGCTCCTCCAGCTCTGTGACGATTCGCAGTGACTGGCGGTTATGGTCGAAGCCCCCAAAATCCTTCATCAGGCGGGCCAATGCCACTTCTCCGGAATGTCCAAAGGGCGAATGGCCGAGATCATGGGCCAGGCAGATCGCCTCGACGAGGTCTTCATTGCCACCCAGTGCCCGCGCCACGTCCCGGCCGATCTGGGCCACCTCCAGGGTATGGGTGAGCCGGGTGCGGAAATAGTCGCCTTCATAATTGATGAATACCTGGGTCTTGTATTCCAGGCGCCGGAAGGCTGTCGTGTGCAGGATCCGGTCACGGTCGCGCTGGAACGTTGTCCGGTACTGCGGCTCGTTATCGAGATAGGCGCGTCCCTTGGAGTCCCGGCTTCTCATCCCATAGGGAGCCAGGCTCTTATCCTCGATCTCTTCCAACTGCTGGCGGGTGAAAAACATGGCCACCTTTCATATCATATGCAAAAGTCATTGCGCCCTTCGTCTACGTGATGCTGATGGTTTTCCCCTTGCTCTCCGGGGATAGTGAAACCAGCGCCACTCCGCTCAGGATGACCGCAATGACAATTAGAAAAATGGGGCGAGAGGGGGTCGAACCCTCACGGTGTCACCACCGATGGATTTTAAGTCCATTGCGTCTGCCGATTCCGCCATCGCCCCGGCTGGACTATGTCCATATTCTACCTTATTTTGAAATGCTTTTCAGCCGGGCGTCGTTGTCACGATTCAGCAAATGCCGTTCCCGCCAGTCCTTGACCGCAAAGGGCAGATACAGCAGCAGCATTGTGATCACCCCGATCAACTCCATGTACAAAATATAGACCGGCCAGGGCGGAAGCAGATCCAGCAGGGTGGGTGACGGCGGCTTGTAATTGATCATCAAATAATTGCTGCCAAGGGCAACGTTGACAAGGTAGATGGCGGCTGCATAGAGGTTCATCCAGATGAATACCCGGACCATGGATCTCCAGGTCGGACGGAAGCCCTCCACAACGGTCATGTAAATTGCCGAGGTGATGATCAAGCCATGCGATAAAAAGTATTGGAAAAATGCAAAATGCGGGAAGCCATACCGGCCCAGGCCGGGAGTTGCCAGCGCCTGGATGGCGCCACCGATGCCCATGAAATACATGAATTCATAAATCCGGTAATTTTTTGTCATGAGCATTAACGCACCCAGCCATACGAGCGCACTGCACAGATGCAGAGGCAGCATGGTCTGCAACGTCCACTGGCCGACGGTGTAGGTCCAGTAATGCCAGGCTGCTTCGTTCACGATCAGGACAAGCGCCAGGATCCAGCGAATGGTCCCCTTGGTGCGGTCCGAAGCATTCCTGAAACGGATCAAATATAGATTCAAAAGCACCAAAAAGGCAAGGGCTCCCAGGTGAGCCACCCCCAGGTATTCGAAGGCAGGTCCGTTATAGTCGCCTGACAGAAACGTGGTCATGAAGCCTAATTTATATTCGAAAGGAAATATCTTTGCAAGCCTGGTTTATATCAGGATTCCGTACCCCCTGGTTCAGAATATTCAGCGGTCTTTTTTATAAGCAGGGACCTGTTCCAGGGTCCTGGCGTTGACCGACAGGCGGACCTGATATTCTCCAATGGAAGCGATCCACAAGACAGGAATGAGCTTGCGTTCCTTGAAAAGCAAGCCCTCGCTGATCACAAAATGGGTCACGCGCTTATCCTGGGCATCCACGATCAACTGTTCGATATTTCCAACATGTTTATTGTCCGCGCTTACTACCTTGGCTCCCTCCTCCAGCGCCACGGTCCCATCCGGGATGTTCTGGGTGGCCCGGATGGTGTAAAGCGGCATGGGAGGCGAAAACATCTGTGTGCCGGTTCGCCACCAGGCATAGTTGACTGGTGGATACCAGTAGGACGTCTCCACCTGGCCCTCTCCCTCACCTTCCGGGTACTCGGACGAATCCAGGTTGACGTATTGCTCCTCCTCGAAGTCCTGGAAATCCTCCAGGTTCTGTTCGGAGGCCGGCAGGATGATTTTCTTTTCCTCCTCAAGTGCGACACGGTCGATCGGAACGATCTTGTCAGAGGCGAACAGCAGGCCTTTCTCGATCACCAGATGCGACACCTGCCGGGTTCGGGGATCGATCACGACCCGGCTGAGAGTGCCGATCTTTTCACCGCTCGACGAATATACAGCCGCTCCTTTAACGAGGCGCATCTGACCTCCTTGCCAGATCACTTGTTCATTACTTCCTTTACCTGCCCGTAACGTTTGTCCAGGATTTGTTTTTCATCGTCAAGGGTATCCTGGGCGATGGCCTGGAGCTGTTGCAGGCGCTCACGGGTCTCCTTGTTCATGGCCTCCATGCGGATCTGCGCATCCTCGATCGTCGCCAGGACGTTTTCCTGTGCCTCGCGGACCGATCGCATGACCCGGTCTGCGGTCTCCTGGCCCTCGTTCATCAGATACTCACGCGTCTCCTTTCCGGATTTGGGTGCATACAGTAATGCAAGTGCACCACCAATGAGACCGCCGATCAAAAAGGCGGTAAACGTGGAACCGGTGCGGCTGGATTCATACTCGTAGTCTCTGTCACTCATTTTTCTCTCCATTCTGTATATCAAAAGGTGGAACGTTTCGTTAAAAAGATCAATCATCGCGACCCTTGTTTTCGATCTGGGCCGGGATATACGTTGCAGCATGCTGCATATTTATATAACGAGAGACTTAAATTGCACGTTACATGTAAATGAGAGGCATGCACTCAAACAGGCGGTAGGAAAGAGTTTTGTCACAAATGGAAATCAAAAATATTCGAAAGACATACGTGGTCCATAACCCGGTCTCCGGACAGGCACAGGCAGAGACCGTGCGCGAACGCATCCAGAAGGTAATGGAAGATCACCAGATCCCTTTTGAGATCTACGAGACCACAGGCAGGGAAAAACTTCATGAAGTGGTCAAGGCTGCCATTGACATGGGATTCGAGCAGTTTATCGCGGTCGGCGGCGACGGCACGATCTCCGGGGTGGCGAGCGGCCTGGTCAATACGAGGTTTCCACTGGTCATCTTCCCGGCCGGGACGGTCAACGCCCTGGCGCGCGAGCTCGAGATCCCGATCGGGACGCAGGATGACATGGAT
>JBLMZU010000425.1:0-2848 GCA_050258995.1 Bacteroidota bacterium | reverse complement strand
CTCGCGCTGTTTTTGATCGGCGGCCTGCAACTGTTCGGCCATCTGGTTGAAGCTTATGGCCAGTGCGCTCAGCTCATCCCGCCCGCTGACAGGCACGCGCGTGTTCAGGTCTCCGGCAGCGATCTTTTCGGCCGCATCCCTGAGTGACAGGATCCGCTCGGTGACGGTGCCCGAGAAGAAATACCCGAGGATCATGGCGATCCCGCTTGCAAACAGGAGCAGGACAATCGCCAGAGTCAGGTCATGGCTGCTGGCAAACATCAGCTGCGCCGAGAACCAGACGTTGAAAAAAGTCAGAATGCTGGCCAGCACATATCCAGCCAGCAGGGTCCAGCGCAGGGTAGGCGAGAGCTGGATCCATCCAAAGCGATAGGCTGCATAACCCGCCAGTGCCGAGACCAGGGCCGTGATGCTCAGGAATAACGCCATCAGAGCCATATCGCCGGACTGCGGCGACATCAGCATCTTGAAAATGCCCAGCGAAATCAGGACGATCAGCAGGATGCCGATCGCCAGACGGGCAGGCCAGGAAAGATGGGACAAGGTTGCCTTCATGAGATTACGGCTCGAATTTATATCCCACGCCCCAGACGGTCAGCAGACGCGTGGGATTGGAGGGGTCGCTCTCAAGCTTCTCGCGCAGCCTGCGCACATGGACCGTCACGGTGCCGGGATCGATATACTGCGCGCCGCCCCAGACCCGGTCCAGCAGCTGCTCGCGTGTGAACACCTGTTTGGGATGGCGTGCCAGCAGGTACAGCATGTCGAATTCCTTGGCCGTCAACTCGACTTCCTCCCCCATGACCCTGACTACCCGGCTGCGTGGATCGATGCTCAAGCCTTCAAAGGACACTTCCCTGTCACCATCCGCCTCCGCCTGTTCCCGCCCGGTACGGCGTAGCACCGCCCGGACGCGGCTCACCAGCTCCTGTGGGCTGAACGGCTTGACCACATAGTCATCCGCGCCCATCTCGAGGCCGGCGATGCGGTCGATCTCCTCGCGGCGCGCCGTCAGCATGATGATCGGCACATCGGACCGGTCACGCAGCCAGCGCGTGAGGGAAAGGCCGTCCATCTGCGGAAGCATGAGATCCAGGATGACGAAATCCGGTTTTTGCTTCTGGAAAAGGGTAATGGCCTGTTTCCCGTCAGGGGCGATCTGCACCTTGTAACCGGCACGCTTGAGGTACAGGCTCACCACCTCGGCGATGCTGGCTTCATCCTCCACAACAAGGATATGCGTTTCGTTCATGGCTCACATCATACACGAATGGAAATCTTCACGGTAAAGTGTTCAGAGATTTGTAAGATTTATATTTCCAAATAAACAGGCTCCTCAAAATTGAGGAGCCCATGTCGTCTTGGCCGGCCGCACATTATTCCTTGCCGAACGTTTCCAGGGCGGCCTCTTCGCTTTCGTACATCGGAATGTTCTGCAGGAAACCCGTGATCCCCAGGACGTTGTAGATCTGCGGGGGCGCGCTGCATAGCTTGAGATGCGCCACCTTGAATTGGTCCTCCTTGGGTGTAAAAAGCTGATAGACCTTTTGCAGGGCGCGCATGCCCGCGCTGGTCAGGGTGTTGAGATCGCTCATATCGACGAGCAGATATTCCGCTCCGCCATCCTTTGCGGCACGGGCCGCGTCGAGCAGCTGTATCTCACTTTGCGCATCCAGCCATCCGCGCAGGCGGAATATGGTAACGGGCACGCCAGCCTGTACCTGTTCGGACCAGATCTTCAGATCGCTGTTCATGACCTTCTCCTCTTTACTTGGCCCGTTGAAGATACTGGGCCTCGGCAAAACCATCGGCACCTTTTGGCGTCTGCACACCAACCCATTTTCCGGGCTTGCCGAGCCGGTTGACTTGCTGCGGATCCGGCAAACGCAGAAGCGTGCCAGCCGGAACCGACTCGATCACATTCGCACTGCTCGACGTATCCTTGGTGGAGCGGATCGCCAGCGAGCTTACCGAGGCTAGCACCCGGGCATAGACTGCGTCGGTGGGAACCGGGGCAGGCGAGGGAGAGGGAGCAGGTCCTGGTCCCGGCTGAGGCTGCGGAGCGGGTGACGGCTGCGGTTGAACCGGTGTAAAGGTGGAGTCAATATGGCCGCTGTAGCCTGCAAATTCATAAAAGACCGCCCGCTCGATCACCTGATTCAGCGGCCTGCCAAAGCCATAACGGGTCATCACCGATTGCGGCTTGGTAACATCCGTCTGGTAGGGATAGGGGTCCAGCATCAGGTAGTCATTATTTCCACTGCGGAGAAACAACATGACATAATGGTCATCGGGCTTATTGGGGTCCTCACTTGGCTTGGTATCCACCCGCACGATCACCGGCCGCCCCGCATCCAAAGTAGCATTGATCTTGTCCAGCGGGGCCCCTCCTGTATTTGCGTACGGATCGGCCGCCAGCTTCATCTGGGAACAGACCAGGGGCACGGCCTGCCATTTGATGCCCGAGCCTGCAAATCCATTTACCCCTTTCAGTTTTTGGTTAAGATCCTGGGGGGTGATCATGAATCCATACCCGCTGAGGAGCATGGCTACGCTGGTCAGTGCACATCCGTTCCAGCCGATCGTGTCATAAGTACCTGTACCGAAACCCAGTGCGTCATTTTCCCACCTTTTGTCCTTCTGGGAATGATAGACAAGCTTAAAGTCCATATAGCCTCCTTTGGCAGTGAAGCTCAACTCTGCCTATTATACTCTTGGATGCGGGATGCAATTCTGCAATCATTCCTACAGCGACCAGATCTCCGCCTTCATATCCAGCTCGTCGGACCAGCGGGCGTGCAGCCGGGCAATCTCTTCCACAATCTCTGCGGGTAGAGGCCTGATGTCC
>JBLMZU010000424.1:0-9969 GCA_050258995.1 Bacteroidota bacterium | reverse complement strand
AATGAGCCGGCCATTGCCGAAGCCCTGGGAAAGGACAGGGTGATCTACGGCACCGTGACCAGCGCGATCGGCCGGCGCGGCGCGGGCGATATCGTGCTGGAAAAGCTGCGCGGGGTGGGTGTCGCCAAAGGACATCCTCTCTCGGAAAAATTGAACAGCGCCCTCGACAAAGCCTTCCTCAACTCCAGACTGTTCGAGGATGCCGCCAGCATGAAATGGTCCAAGATGCTGACTAACCTGCTCGCCAACCCAACCTCGGCCATCCTGGATATGACCGCCGCGGAAGTGTTCGCCAACAGGGACCTTTACAGACTCGAGATCGCCATGCTGCGCGAGTGCCTGGCCGTAATGGGTGCCCAGAACATCAAAGTTGTGGATCTGCCGGGTACCCCGGTCCGGGCCCTGGCGTTTGCGACGAAGCTGCCACCATGGTTGTCAAAGCCGTTCCTCGCCCGGGCCGCCGGTGCGGGACGAGGCGGAAAGATGCCCTCCTTCCACATCGATCTGCATGCGGGCCGCGGCAAAAGTGAAGTCGAATACCTGCACGGAGAAGTCGTCCGCGCCGGCGAAAAATGCAACGTGCCGACCCCGGTGAACAAAGTATTGACCGGGACCCTGGTGGCTCTTACGAACAAGGAAATTCCGCTGGACGAGTATGCTCACAGGCCGGAAAAGTTACTGGAGAAAATTCCTCATCACTAATGCTATTGTGAGGAGGCGCCAAGCCGACAAAGCAATCTCCTTGCCACAACAATCTCCCTCGTAACGGAGAAGTGATGTGAAGGAGGAGATTGCTGCGCGAAGGATGCTCGCAAGGACATATTGAAGGAAAATGATGTCAGAGAAAATCAATCTTGTTGCACCGCGCTCATCCGTTGAGATACACCTTTCCGATGGGCGCGTTTTATCAGGTCCGCGTGGAGCGAAGGTGGAGGATTTCCTCACCACGCTGGAATACGATGCCCCGCTGGTCGCGGCCGTGGTCAACGGCAACCTGCGGGAATTGACCTATCCCATTGACATGGATTCGCGGGTCATGCCCGTTACCATGTCCATGCCGGATGGGGCGCGCATCTACCGCCGGTCGCTCACGTTCCTGCTTGAGATGGCATTTTCCGATCTGTATCCGGAAGCCAACCTGTATGTCGATCACTCGGTTGCCTCGGGGGGGTTTTACTGTCAGGTCTCGGGGCGTCTCCCTTTATCGGATCCTGAACTCGAGGCTTTGAAGAAGCACATGCGCGATCTTGTCGATGCAGATCTGCCATTTGTACGCAGGCAGGTGCCGCTTCAGGAAGCCGTGGCGTATTTTCGGGAGCGCGGCTACGACGACAAGGTCAATCTCCTCAAGCATCGCAAAAAGGATTACCTGACCCTCTACCAGCTGGGGGAGCGGATGGGCTACCATCACGGGTACATGGTGCCCTCCACCGGCTATCTGCGCTGGTTTGACTTGATGAATGTGGAGGCAGGTTTCACGCTCCGTTATCCGCGCCGCCATAATCCCTGGGAGCTCCTGCCGATGCCCGATTATCCCAAGCTGCTGGGAGCGTTCCTGCAGTATGGGGACTGGCTGGCCAAGCTGGGGATCGACAACGTCGGTTCTCTCAACGACGCGATCGAAGGCGGGCGCAGCGACCAGATCGTACTGGTGTCCGAAGCCTTTCACGAGAACCACCTGGCGCGCATCGCCAATCAGATCGGCGACCAGCTGAACCGCTCGCGCATTATCCTGATTGCAGGCCCTTCCTCGGCCGGGAAGACGACCACCTCACGCCGTCTCACAGTCCAGTTACTGGCGCTGGGAATCTCGCCGTTTCCGCTCGAACTCGACAATTATTTCCTCGACCGGGATCTGACTCCACCGGGCGAGGATGGCAAGCCCGACTTCGAAGCCATCGAAGCCCTGGATCTTCCGCTACTTGCCGAGCATCTGCAGCTGTTGATCAAGGGCTCGGAGGTCCAGCTGCCGCGTTATAACTTCAAGACCGGGAAGCGCGAAGAGGGGGATGTGATCCACCTGAAGGATGGACAGCCGATCATCCTGGAAGGCATTCACGGGATGGACCCGCGTCTCATCCCAACCGATATCAGCGAGAAGGCCTACCGGATCTATGTCTCGGCTCTGACGCAGCTGAACCTGGACCGCCACAACCGCGTCTCCACCACCGATACGCGTCTCATCCGCCGCATCGTGCGGGACGCGCGTGAACGCGGCTACAGCGCCTCCCAAACCATCAGCAATTGGGAATCGGTCCGGCGCGGCGAGAAGCGCCATATTTTCCCGTACCAGGAAAATGCGGATGTGATGTTCAACTCTGCGCTTGCCTATGAGCTTGCGGCACTCAAGCCGTACGCCGAGCCCCTGCTGCGACAAGTGCAGTATGGAACGCCGGAATATATCGAGGCCAAGCGCCTGCTGGCTTTCCTCGAGTGGTTCCTGCCGCTGGATATCAGCCTCATCCCGCACACCTCCATCGTGCGCGAGTTCCTGGGAGGCTCGATCTTGAAGAACTTCACGATCTGGAAGGGACGGGAGCCGGTCACATAACGGGATAACCTTACAGGGGTTTATTCGTTGTTTATCGTGTTATGAGCTTCCTTTTTACAGAACCAGGTCTGTTTCCATACCCGGAATCGGTCATCGCCTCAGCTCATGGCTGAAGTGCCTGAGGTTGAGATCATCGTACGGGATCTGCGTGAGGCCATGCCCGGGCGGACGATCCGTACAACCGAGGTGCTTCTCCTGGCTGCCGTGCGTTTCCCGTCCGTAGATGAATTTAAGGATCTGTTGACGGAGCGCGTTTTTCTCGATTCGCAGCGGCGGGCAAAATACATCCTGCTGACTCTATCGGGCGATCTGCTGCTGGCCGTCCATTTTGCACTGTGGGGGACGTTGGTGCTCGTGCCGACCGGGCAGCCGCGCCTGCCTGAAACTCTCATCCTCTGGCATCTCGATCAGGAGGAGGATCTGCGCCTGATCGACAAGCTCGGATACGCCCGTGCGGCCGCAGGGTCCCCGGAAGCTCTGGCCGAAAAACTTGACCTGCATTCCCTTGGCCCCGAGGCCCTCGCCCCGGAGTTTACGGTCGATGTGCTTGCCCGCCAGCTTGCCAGGCGCCGCAGTGTGCTCAAAACGGTGCTCTTGAATCAGCGTGTCCTCGCCGGGCTGGGAAACCGGGATGCGGACGAAAGCATGTGGCTGGCCGGGATCGACCCCCGCCGTCCCGCCGCCTCGCTGACCCCCGAGGAGCTCACACGTTTGCATGCTGCGATCGTCCAGGTGCTGACGGAAGGCATCACCCTGCGCGGCACCCAGCGCGATCTATTCGGCCGCAAGGGACAGGCCCTCCACCGCCGCAACATCTTCGAGCGGACCGGCGAGCCCTGCCCGCGTTGCGGTACGTCAATCAGGTATTTGCGGATCGGCTCGCGGAACACCCACTACTGTCCCAATTGCCAGCACTGAACTTCACACCGTGGTCGCTGAAATCCATGTCTTAAAACAGTTCCCTTTTAAAATCAAACTCTGCCAGCACAGGATAATGGTCTGATGCCAGGTTTACACTGTTTGGCGTTCGGACGACCTCACACTTGTTCAAATGGACCTTCATGGGGGCATTTGTAAAGATGTAGTCGAGCCGGGTGTTGGGATTGGGGGGCGGTAGTGTAAAACCTTTGTCGGAATGCAGGGATCGGAAACAATCGATAAACGCTGCGGACAAAATTGTTTCAATACAGAAATGGTAAACGCGGTTCCCTTGCAGAATAATGATCCACCTTAACCCACCCGGCATGTTTCCCGTAATTACCGGGTCTCCCGGTGCGATCGAGTTGAAATCACCTGCAATTAGGCAAGGCATCCTTTGGGAGTCCTGAATTTGCTTAACAACATGCCTCGCCTCCCAGCACCGCCATCCAGGATATTGTAGGTCGCCACACGAAGAGCCATGGAAATCTACGAATCTTTTCTTTTCCCGCCTGCTAAAAAAACCTACCGGTCCAGATAGATATCGTCCATGGAGATCTCGTCCTCGACCGGCTCCAGGTGGGTGAACACTGTCACGACCCCGCCCAGGGTCGCGCGGACATCCGCTTCGAAATCCTCGGCGATATGGTGCGCGTCGTGAACGGTCCATTCACCCGGGACCAGGATATGCACCGAGATGAAACGCCGCGCAGCAGCCTGGCGCGTCCGCAGGGCATGGAAGTGGACGCCTTTTCCGCGGTGTCTTGCCATGACCTCTTCGATCAGTTGTTGCTCAGGCTCCGGTAGTGCCGCATCCATGAGTCCATGCACCGAGCGCTGGATCAATCGATAGCCCGTCCAGATGATGTTGAGCGCCACGGCAATTGCCAGCAGGGGATCGAGCACGGTCCAGCCCGTTATGCCCGCAAGTGCGACGCCGCCGATGACGCCGACCGAGGTCCACACATCCGTCATCAGGTGATGGGCATCTGCTTCGAGGCTGATGGAGTTTTGCTTCCTTCCCTGCTTCATCAAAATACGTGCCACAATGAAATTGATCAGGGAGGCCAGGGCCGAGACCAGCAGGCCAATGCCCAATTGCTCCAGTTCCTGGGGATGGAATAGACGATCGATCGCCGTAATGATGATCCAGACTGCGGCGGCTAGGATCAGGATTCCCTCCAGGAGACTTGCGAAGTATTCCGCCTTGCTGTGCCCGTACACGTGACTCTCGTCCGCCGGCCGGGCAGCGACGATCAGCATGAGCAAAGCCATGACCGCGCCGACCAGGTTAACCAGCGACTCAATTGCATCCGATAAAAGACCGACAGAACCGGTCAGGAAATAGGCGACAGTTTTAAGCGTAATTGTCGCCACGGCTGCCCCGATCGACAACCAGGCAAAGCGCGCCAGGGAGGCGCGCTCTTTCATTAAATCCTTCTGTTCATGCATTCCTTCATCATACCTGTATCGGGAAAAGTTGGGAATGGAAGAAATCCCTGAGCATGGGAAAATCTGTACATATGCTGAAGCAACGCAGACCTCGACATTCCGAGGTCTGTTTTGTTTTAGCAATGTAGATTGATTGAATGAAAATATGTTTCATGCTACACTTTTTACAGGAACAAAGATTCAATAAGAGGACATCACAAAGGAGACTGTATGCGAAAAATCAGCTCGCTTCTTACGATCCTGGTCGTGTTGGGACTTGCCGCCTGCCTGACAGGCAGCGCGACCGCCGCGGTGCCCGCAAAAGCCAAATGGACGGTGATGGTGTATATGTCTGGCGATAACAATCTGGAGGATTATATTGTCAAGGATATTGAGACCGAGCTGGCGCCGACCGGCTCGAGCGCGAATGTACAGGTGATTGCACTGGCCGATCGCGGCCCTGGCTACGATACCAGCTACGGCGACTGGCAGACGACCAAGCTGTTTCATGTGACGAAGGGGATGACGGCAGCTGCGCAAAATGCGGTCGCCGATTGGGGCGAGCGCGATATGGGCGATCCGCGGACGCTCACCGATTTTGTCACCTGGACCAAAACCAACTACCCCGCAGATCATTACGCCCTATACTTCTGGGGACACGGCTGGAACTGGCATCCCGGTTACGTGATGTGGGACGATACCAGTGCAGATAGCCTGGACTACGAAGAGCTGAAATCTGCGCTTCCAGCGCTGGGCTTCATCGACGTGGTCGGATTCGACGGCTGTAACATGGCGTCCATCGAGGTCTTCGATCTCTGGCATGGACATGCCACCGCCGTAACCGGCTCGCAGGAATATGTGAACTGGGAGGGTCTCCAGTATGACCTGATCCTGGCGAAACTGGCCGCCAACCCGGCGATGACCGCCGACCAGGTGGCGATCGCCTCCAGCCAGAGTGCCACCGAGGACAAGACCTGGTCCACAGTTGCCGTGGACTCCCGTTTCGATACGCTGCTCACAGCCGTGGACCAATGGTCCGTTGCGCTGAATAACGGCCTGGGTGCCAATCGCAAGAAATACGACCAGGCCTTCACCGCCACCCGCTCCTTCTGGCAGGCGCCCATGGACAAGGATCTCTATGATATGGCCTATGAGATCAATCGCAATGTCACAGATGCGAACATTAAAGCCAAAAGCCAGGCGGTGATGAACGCATTCAAAGGAGTCGTTCTGTACGAGCGCCATGACAACGCCTACGCGGACGCGCATGGCATCACGATTTACCACATCTCCAAGGCCGGCGAGAAGGATTCGAATTACACGTATTACCGGTCAACGCTGGACTTCGCTGCCCAGACGGGATGGGATGAGTTCCTGGACGCGTATGCCCGCTAGGCTGGCGATTGGCAGATTTGTCAATTGGTGATGGGTAAAAGGAAAACTCCGGGTTGCAGGCAGCCCGGAGTTTTCCTTGATTCGTTTGAAATTAGTGGTCGCCAAGCATTGCTTACCGACCACTGACCTCTGATTGCTGCTGGCTAGATCACGCCCAGTTTCTTTCCGACCTTTGAAAAGGCTTCCAGGCCCTTGCCGAGATCGTCGTTGTCGTGGGCGGCGGAGATCATGACACGGATGCGGGCCTTGCCCTTTGGTACGGTGGGGAACCCGATCGACATGGCAAAGACACCCTCTTCAAAGAGCTCGCGGCTGAACTGTTGGGCCAGCGGCGCCTCACCGAGCATGACCGGGGTGATCGGGGTCTCGCTGACGCCGGTGTCAAACCCAAGCTTCTTCATCTCGGCCTTGAAGTATTTTGCATTGGCCCACAGCCTGTCCACCAGCTCGGTGGATTCTTCGAGCAGGTCGACTGCGGCGAGACAGGCGGCTGCATCCGGCGCGGTGACCGCCGAGGAGAACAGGAAAGGCCGCCCGCGCTGGCGTAGCCATTCGATAATGGTCT
Organism: Bacteroidota bacterium; assembly: GCA_050258995.1. Classification (GTDB taxonomy): domain Bacteria; phylum Chloroflexota; class Anaerolineae; order Anaerolineales; family Villigracilaceae; genus Defluviilinea. The sequence continues at coordinate 3,109 of JBLMZU010000424.1, read as the reverse complement.
TGTCACCAGCCACCATGCCGCCGACCACGCCGAACGCCTTCGACATGGTGCCCACCTCGATGTCGACTTTGCCGTGCAGGTTGAAGTGATCCACGATGCCGCGGCCGCCTTTGCCGAGGACGCCTTCACCGTGCGCGTCGTCCACCATGAACAGGATATCATATTTCTTGGCCACCTCATACAGGTCTGGCAGGGGAGCGATGTCGCCGTCCATGCTGAAGACGCCGTCCGTGACGACCAGCGCTCTTCTGAAACTGGACAAGTTGTCCTTGATCACATCCTCCAGCGCACCCGGATCGTTATGCTCGTATGCCACGATCTTCGCACCCGAGAGCCGGCAGCCGTCGATAATGGAGGCATGGTTGAGCCGGTCGGAAAAGATGACATCCTCCTTGCTGACCAGCGCAGAAATAGTTCCCAGGTTGGCAGTAAAGCCGGATTGGAACGTGATCACATCCTCAGCACCTTTGAACTTCGCCAGGCGCTGCTCCAGCTGGACGTGCAGATCTGTCGTGCCGGCGATCGAGCGGACTGCTGCAGGACCGACACCATATTTTTCTGTTGCTTTCCGGGCCGCTTCGACGATCTTGGGGTTGTTCGCCAGGCCAAGATAGTTGTTCGAGCAGAAATTGAGCACGTTCTTGCCATCCACCACCAGCCAGGCGCCCTGTGCCGATCCGATCGTGCGAATACGGTTATACAGACCCTGCTCTTTCAGTCCTTCGATTTCCTGCGTGAGCCAATCAAGTTTTGACATGGAGACTCCTATACTTCTGTCATTACGAGCAAAGCGAAACAATCTCCCGGTGGGCCAGGACTTTACGACCTGTAGCGTAGCTCGCACTGACATGCCATTTTTGATTCATTATAGCCATTAACAAAAAAAGCGACTGTCATAATTCCTGTGTGACAGTCGCCATGATTCGTGAAGTCTGGCAAGGTAAGGAGGCCCAGCGGTTCGCCGTTAATATCCCGCATGCCGTCTTTTGACAAAAAATACAACTTCCAGCCGTGTGCACGTTCGGTTTCATTCCTGGTTGGTTGCAAAATCTGGAGAGATTTGAATTCATTTTATAATCCGCCCATTCTATGAGCAATACTTCGCTGCACCGAAAAATTGAAGATCTCAAAAGAGCCATTCAGGCGCAGGAAAGTCTGCGATCGGTATTGGGGGACTCTGTTGTTGAGACCACCCTGGCTGTTTTGCGAAACCAGGTTACCGAATACGAGAGGCAGGCCAGCCGGCAGGACACGGCGATCCAGGCGCGACGGAGGCTGGTCACCGTTTTATTTGCCGACGTCTCGGGTTTTACCGCTTTCTCCGAAAACATGGATGCTGAGGACGTGGCCAATCTCGTCAACCGCCTCTGGCTGCGTGCGGACCGGATCATCCAGGAATACGGCGGCAGAATCGACAAACATATCGGGGATGCCGTGATGGCGCTTTGGGGAACGGAAACTGCCCGTGAGGACGATGCCGAGCGGGCCGTCCGGGCAGCGTTGAAAATACAGGAAACATTCAAGGAGAATGCCTGGCAGCTCCCCATCCGCTTGAAGGTCGGGATCAACAGCGGCCAGGTGCTGCTCAGCGCCATTGGAACGCAGGGCGAATTTACGGCCATGGGCGATACGGTCAATACCGCCAGCCGGCTGGTCAACTCTGCCGAAGGAGGCGAGATCCTCATCACCCATGATACCTATGATCTCGTGCGCGGCATCTTTGATGTTCAGAAGCAGGAGCCGATCTCAGTTAAGGGCAAGACCGAGCCTTTACAGACCTATGTCATACAACGGGTGAGACCGCGCGCCTTCCGGCTGGGCAGGCGCGGCGTCGAAGGCGTGACGACGCGCATGGTCGGGCGCGAAGCGGAGCTTCAGCTTATCCAGGCAGCTTATGAGCAAAGTGTGCTCGACCGGCGGGTCAACATTGTCACTGTGAAAGGGGATGCCGGCCTGGGCAAGAGCCGCCTGATCTATGAGTTCGAATCCTGGCTGGATACGCATCCGTCGGATTTTTACCTGTTCAAGGGCCGCGCCGATGAAGAGACGGCCAGCCTGCCGTATAGCCTGGTGCGGGACGTGTTCAGCAACCGCTTCCATATCCTGGACAGTGACTCGCAGCTCGAAGCGCGCGAGAAACTGGTCCATGGCATGGGCTCTCTGGCGGGACCCGATATCGACGAACAGGCCGCATTTATCGGAGAGCTGCTCGGCTTCAATTTTTCCGACAGCCTGTACGTACGCGGCATTCGCAAGGATTCGCGCCAGATCCGGGACCGGTCCTTTGGAAATTTCGCCCGCTTCTTTGAGCGCCTTTCCCAGGAATACAGCATTGTCCTGCTGCTCGACGACATTCACTGGTCTGACAATGGCTCGCTCGAGCTGGTCGAATATCTTGCCAGGCTGGAAACTGACCTGCCGCTATTTATCCTGTGCGCGGCGCGTCCCAGCCTGGAGGAGCTCCATCCGGACTGGGGAGTTGACTTCCCTCGCTCGAGCACGATCACCATCAAGACCCTGGACCTCGATGCCAGCCGTGAGCTGGTCAACGAGATCCTGCAAAATGTCTCCGATCTGCCGGTCGAGCTGGTGGAAACGGTGGCAAAGAACGCGGAGGGCAACCCGTTTTACCTGGAGGAATTGATCAAGGTCCTGATTGAAGACGGCGTCATCGTCAAGGGAGAGGATGCGTGGCAGATCCTCCCACAGAGATTGTCACAGGTCCGGGTCCCCGCCACGCTGACAGGGGTTTTGCAGGCCCGCCTCGACCGGCTGCCTCCCCGGGAGAACGAAGTGCTCGAGCGGGCCGCCGTCATCGGGCGTACTTTCTGGGATGCCGCGGTGGATGCCATGCGCGGTTCCGGGCTCACGCAGATCGTGGTCGGTGGGGAGGATGTCCATTCCGCATTGAGTGCACTGCGCGAAAAGGAGCTGGTCTTTCTGCACCAACCGTCCGCGTTTGCCAGCACGCAGGAATTCATTTTCAAGCATGCCATCCTGCGGGAAGTAACCTATGAGCGAGTGCTCAAAGCCAGGCGCAAGCTGTATCACCGCATGGCAGCCGACTGGCTGATCCAACAGAGTGGCGAGCGCATCGACGAATACCTGG
>JBLMZU010000423.1:0-14556 GCA_050258995.1 Bacteroidota bacterium | reverse complement strand
GTGGGGGATCCGGAACGGGAATCGCTGCACTGATTAACAAGACCACCAACATCGCCAATGCATCCCGCCAGATCAAGGCAGAGGAAGTGGCAGAAGCTAAAAAGAATGGCGTGGATCCGGTGGAGCACACCATTGCCCGGGATGCGATTGCCGTGATCGTGAACCCGACCAATCCGGTCCACCAGCTAACCATGCAGCAGATCTCGGACATTTACAGCGGCAAGATCGACAACTGGTCCCAGGTCGGCGGGGAGGACCGGCCCATCGTCCGGCTCTCACGCGAAGTCAACTCGGGCACCCACGTCTACTTTCTCGAAACCGTCGTACGCATGGGGAAAAAGGAGAACAAGATATTTTTCTCCACAGACACACTTTTACTCCCCTCCTCGGAAGGCATCATCGCGGAAGTCAGGCAGAATCCGAACGCCATCGGTTACGATGGTCTCGGATATGTGCCAAAGGATCTGAAGACGATTGCCATCGCTCCACAGGAGGGCCAGCCTTATATTCTGCCATCCATTGCCACGGTAAACGACAAAAGCTATCCGATCGCCCGCGACCTTTATATGTATACCAACGGCCAGCCCACCGGTAAACTCAAGGAGTACCTGGACTGGATCCTGTCCCCGGAAGCCCAGCAGATCGTCGCCGACCAGGGGTTTGTGCCTGTGAAATAGTGACAAGGCAATTATTTTTTATATAACGGAGACCCATGGAAAAATCTTTAAACTGGCGTGAATTCATCATCACTCGTCTTATCAGCGTATCAGGCTACTCGGCCATGTTGTTCGTGGCCCTGATCTTTATCTTTCTGCTCAAGGAAGGCCTGCCGGCATTGCAGGAAGTGAAGTTGGGGAATCTTTTCAGCACCCGCTGGTACCCGATCGAAGATTACTATGGCATTCTTCCACTGATCACTGGCTCCATTATCATCACCATCGGGGCAACGCTGATCTCCGTTCCCCTGGGACTCGCGACCGCCATCTATATCGCCGAAATTGCGCCCCGCTGGATGCGCGAGATCCTCAAGCCCATTGTGGAACTGCTCGGCGGAATTCCATCGGTCGTCCTGGGGTTCCTTGGCATCCTTCTCCTGGCAAACTTTTTGCGGGTCTCGATGAACCTGCCCACCGGCTTGACCGCCCTGGGCGGCTCCCTGCTCCTGGCCGCGGTCGCCCTGCCGACGGTCGTTTCCGTATCCGAGGATGCCCTGGACACCGTCCCACGCTCCTACCGTGAAGGAGCCTGGGCGCTGGGGGCGACGCAGTGGCAGACCATCTGGCGTGTGACACTGCCGGCGGCCAAGTCCGGCGTATTGACAGGCATTATGCTGGGTGTGGGCCGGACCATCGGTGAGACCATGGTGGTGCTGATGGTGACCGGGAATGCCCCCGTGATGGCCCTGACACCTGCCGCCCTGTTCCACCCTGCCCGCACGATGACCGCCACAATTGCCGCAGAAATGGGAGAAGTGGCGAACGGCAGCACCCATTATCACGTGCTGTTCTTCATCGGCATGGTGCTGTTTCTGATCTCACTGGCGGTCAATGTTGCAGCATCCTCTTTTGTCTTCCGAACCAAGAAGCGTGCGGAAAGAATTTTGTCGTAGCCATGAACAGCATGATGACCCGCAACCGTCACCTGACACAACGCATCGGCTTTGGATGTATTACTGCGATGGCGTTTGCCACCGTAATCCCCATTGTGGCAGTGATCGTTTACATCTTCGTCCAGGGCTGGTCTGCCATCTCGGCTGAATTTTTAACCACCTTCCCCACCAACGGCATGCGGTCTGGTGGAATTTATCCGGCCATCGTCGGTACGGTTGTGCTCACCCTCGTCGCCTCGATCTTCGTGGTGCCGCTGGGAATCGCAGCAGCCATCTACCTGGCGGAGTATGCGAAGGACACCCGGCTGACCCGCACCATCCGGATCGCGATCATCAACCTGGCCGGGATCCCGTCGGTGGTCTATGGATTGTTCGGTCTTGGGATGTTCGTCCTGTTCTTTCAATTCGGGACGTCCATTCTGGCTGCTTCCCTGACACTGGCGATCATGACCCTGCCGGTGGTGATCAGCACATCCGAGGAGGCGCTGCGGGCCGTCCCCCAGGGATTCCGGACCGTGAGTATCTCGCTTGGCGCCACGCGCTGGCAGACCATCCGCCGCATTGTGCTGAAGGAAGCATTGCCGGGAATCCTGACGGGAGTCATTCTAGGCCTGGAACGCGCCGCGGGGGAGACGGCGCCCATCCTGTTCACAGGTGCGGTGTTTTTCCTGCCATCCCTGCCAAAGTCGCTCTTTGATCCGACCATGGCGTTGCCCTATCATCTCTTTGTGATCTCCACCCAGGTCCCCGAGATGCCGGTCAACATCCAGTATGGGACGGCATTGGTGCTGTTGTTATTTGTCTTGACACTGAACTTGATTGCCACAGTAATTCGTTCGAGAGCAAGGGCCAAGCGGCAGTGGTGAGTTATGGACGTGCTGCAACATCGGTTGCTCTCAACATTGCCGAAGGCTCACAAGGCCAGAGCGATGCAGAACAGGCGAGGTTCTTGGGAATGAAAATCCGCTCATTGATTGAGACAGTAGCTTGCGAACAAGTTATCCAGCGAAGGAACTATATTCAGGATACAGAGTGATTGCAAATAATCTACAATGATTTTCAGATGCTCGTAAGGAATTGCAGAGCTTCCGAAACACTTTATCAAACACACAATATAAGGTTCAAGAAGATCAACTGAATGGAGATGATATCGTGCTGTAATGGATCTGCATGGTCCACCGCCGATGGTCGATCGTCTCCCAGAAACAACCATGGAAAAAGTAATTATCGAAAATCTTTCAGTCCAATATGCAGACGGCACCGAGTCGCTGCGCGGGATCAGCCTTGGTATTCAGGAATATGCGATCACCGTTCTGTTTGGACCCGCCGGGGGCGGTAAGTCCACTCTGCTGCGCTGTCTGAACCGTTTGAATGATCTCACGGAGGTCAAAGCGGTCTCGGGTCGGATCCTGCTCGATGGACAGGATATTCTCGACCCAAGAGTGGATGTGATCACCCTGCGTCGAAGAGTGGGAATGGTATTTGCCCGCCCGGTCGTTCTGCCGATGAGCATCCGCGAAAACCTGACGTATGGTTTGTCGGTCGCGGGCGAAAAGCGCCGCGTCAAACTGGACGAAGCGGTCGAGCGCAGCCTGAAACTGGCTGCAATCTGGGATGAGGTGAAGGACCGGCTGGATACTCCGGCCATCGCGCTCTCCGGCGGACAGCAGCAGCGCATCTGCCTGGCCCGCGTCCTGGCCCTGCAGCCCGAGGTCATCCTGCTCGATGAGCCGACCTCCGGCCTGGACCCGATCTCCACCGGCAAAGTGGAAGCTGCCCTCCAGGAGCTCAAAAAGGAATATACGATCATTCTGGTGCCCCACTCCGTGCAGCAGGCCGGCCGCACGGCCGATTACGCAGCCTTCTTCCTGCAGGGCGAATTGATCGAGTATGGCGAGGGCAAGTCATTATTTACGGCCCCGAAGGAAAAGCGGACGGAAGACTACATTACGGGGAGATTTGGGTAGTCGCAAAGTACACAAGTAAACGGGTACACACATATACAAATACAATTTACTTGTATACGTGTCTACTTTTTCCATCCCCGGGAGAATGCCATGAACAACCCCTATGATATTTTGTTCGAAACGGTTCGGATCGGTCCTGTCACCGCTCCGAACCGTTTTTATCAGGTGCCGCACTGCAACGGGTTCGGGCACCGCATGCCAAAGGGACTGGCTGCCATGCGCGGCATCAAAGCCGAGGGTGGCTGGGGTGTGGTCTGCACCGAGGAGGTGGAGATTCATCACTCAAGCGATCTGTCTCCCTATTTCGAGGGAAGATTATGGTGTGACGATGACATCCCGGCGCTGGCATTGATGGCAGAAGCAGTCCACAGGCATGGATCGCTGGCGGGGATCGAGCTGGTCTACAATGGCTTCGACGCCTCGAATCTGTATTCGCGCGTACCGTCGCTCGCCCCCAGCTCCATGGGGACCGTCGGCGGCTCGGGCTATGAACCAGTCCAGACCCGCCGCATGGACAGGGAGGATATCCGCAGCGTGCGCAAATGGCACCGGGACGCAGCCCTGCGCGCCAAACGGGCAGGCTTCGACATCATATACTGCTATGCCGCCCATGGGATGACCACGGCCATGCAGTTCATGCTCAAGCGCTACAACGACCGTACCGATGAATACGGCGGCAGCCTCGAGAACCGGGTGCGGCTTTTCCGGGAGCTGATCGAGGATACCAGGGAAGCCGTTGGCGATACCTGTGCCGTGGCAGCCCGCTTTGCTGTGGATGAATTACTGGGCGAAAACGGCATCACCCACCAGGGGGAAGGCTATGATATCGTCGCCATGCTGGCTGAGCTTCCCGATCTGTGGGATGTGAATATCAGCAACTGGAGCAACGACTCGGTCACCTCGCGCTTCGGGGAAGAGGGGCACCAGGAAAAATATATTTCGTTCGTCAAGGGATTAACCACGAAACCGGTTGTGGGCGTGGGAAGATATACATCGCCCGATTCGATGGTCTCCGCCATCAAGCGCGGCGTGATGGATATGATCGGGGCGGCGCGGCCCTCGATCGCCGATCCGTTCCTGCCGCAGAAGGTCCGGGAGGGACGCATTGAGGACATCCGCGAATGCATTGGCTGCAACATCTGTGTGACCGGGGATACACGCTTCATCCCGATCCGCTGCACACAGAACCCAACGATGGGCGAGGAATGGCGCCGCGACTGGCACCCGGAGATCATCGCGCCCAGGAAGAGCGACAAGGAAGTCATGATCGTTGGGGCGGGGCCTACCGGCCTGGAGGCGGCCCGGGCGCTCGGTCAACGCGGCTATGAGGTAAACCTGCTGGAAGCGCGCAAGGAGCTCGGCGGACGCGTCCTGCGCGAAGCTTCGCTGCCCGGTTTAAATGAATGGCGCCGTGTCATGGACTGGCGGCTGACCCAGATCCGCAAGATGAAGAACGTGGCAGTTTATCCCTCCAGCCCAATGACGGCAAAGGAGATCCTGGAAACAGGTGCGCAAAACATCATCATCGCGACCGGCGCGACCTGGCGCCGAGATGGCATGGGACGCACGCTGCGCAAGCCGATCCCGGGCTGTGAGCTCCAGAATGTATTGAGTCCGGATGATTTGATGAGCCTGGCGATGGAGTCGAGGATCTCATCGCATTCGCCGGGTGTGCTCCTGGAACGCCGGCAGCAATCTGCCGGCCTCCATAATATTGTCATCTACGACGACGATCATTATTACATGGGCGGCGTGCTGGCAGAATTGCTTGCGATGAATGGATACAGTGTTTCCCTAGTCACCCCTGCCCCGCTGGTTTCCTATTGGTCACAGTTTACGCTTGAGCAGGAGCGTATTCAAAGCAAGCTGGCGAAACTTGGAGTAGGACTATATCCACAAACAATACTGGGCGAAATTGAGGATGATTGCGTAAGGATAACAAACACGATCTCGGGAAAAGAAGAACGACTGCCTCGTGACGGGGTCGTGCTGGTCAGCGACCGGATTTCGAACGATGCCCTGTATTATGAGCTGAAGCCTGCCCTGGAAGAAGGCAGGCTGAGTTCATTGCGGGTCATCGGCGACGCCGAAGCGCCGAACATCATTGCCCAGGCAGTCTTTTCAGGGCACCTGGCAGCCAGAGAGTTCGACGAGGAAAAAATCGAGGGGACACCGTTCAAGGTCGAGAGGGTTATATAAAAACAACACGTCGGGACGGGTTGCGATCCGCCCCGACAATGGGATGATTACCAAACGCGTTCCAGGTCCGGATTGTCGAGCGGCTTGCGTCCCACCTTTGCCATGTCGATCCATTTGCCATGGACCTTTACCCGCACCACATCGGCAGTGAAATCGGTGACGGTGCCGCCGTTGTTATTGAACAGCCAGGAGCCCACCGCATAAATATCCACGGGGACGCCCAGCTTTTCAAACTTGCGGATTTTCTCGGGGTTGAATCCGCCGGAGACAACGATCTTGACGTTGCGGCAGTACTCCCGTGCAGCATCCCGCCAGCTTGAGGGCAGGTCCCAGCTTTCGGGCGCAGAGTCCAGGCTGTGGCGGACGTTGAACACAAGCCGCGGGTTCACGCCCAGGTCCAGCGCGGGATCGCCCAGCGGTTCCACCGAAACATCACGGACGCTTCCACTGGTATCCAGGCGGATGCCGTAGAGAACATATTTTGCAGCTTCGGTTTGATTGCCCTGGTCGCATAGTTCCATATATTTCCTGAACATCGTTTCCAGCACGCGGATCGTATCCAGCACGGAATTATTGTTGAAATCCACCAGAGCTATGCGCGGGATGTGGGCCGGCAGGATGCGAGAGAACTGCATCATGGCTTCGGCCGTGTCACCCATAAAGGAGGCGATCGCCGCGTGAGCAACCGTCCCGCCGCCGGCGCCGCCCCACCAGTCGCCCTGGGCGTCGGTCGAGACAAAGGAACCGATCTGGTGCGAAAAATCCACGTTGAAACGCTGGATGGCGATATTATAGGCATAGCCGTCCGAGGCCTGCACCTCATGCAGGTCGAATCGCGCCGGGAAGAACAGGACCGGTTTGCCGCGCGCCGCGCTCAGGGTCTCGTAGACATTGGTCGCCACGCGGCTGGAGCGGGTCAGCACGCCCAGGGTAGGAGTCTCGAGCAGCGCAAAATCCCGGTACCGGCCCCGGACCTTGAGCACCGACTCGGCGTTCAGCGGATTTCCGTCCGATTGGACCACCGTCCCGTCGTGGACCGCCCAGACCTCCAATTTGTCGTGGGTGTCGATGAATTCGTCACCCTTCCAGTAGCCGGTGCAATGCTTGAGCATCTCCAGGGATTTGTCCACACCGACCACAACGGTATTTCCAAGGCGGCGCGTGAACCACTGCATTTCCACTTCAATATCCCCCACGGGAATTCTTTCCGCCGAAACATCCGCCGGCAGATTGGGATAGACACCGGAATAGCTATAGCCTTCCGCGGAAAGCTCGGTCAGCATGCGGCCGATATTCTCGAAATATTTATCCGAATACCAACCGCGGCGCATGCGCTCGACATCGAGCTTGAAGGTCTCGTTCGTCAGACGTTTGTTATCAAAAATGGACATGAGTTCCCTCTGGTAATTTTTTGTCATTCCAGGATACACAGTATAACAAAGCAATCTTCGCGTCAGAGGAGATTGCGCCTGGCTAAAAGTCATCCGTTGATTTCACGATGTTCATTCCGGCCTTTGCAAACCACTCATAGGCCGCGTCCGCTGCGTCCGTATGGTCCACGACGCCAGGCACGACGACAGGAGAGGTGCAGTCTTCGAGCAGGTATACCTTCTTCGCCAGTTGCGGGTCGGCAAGCATAATGTCGTCGAGCAGGTCCGAGACGGTCCAGGCGACGCAGTGGCTCTTGGCCTGGCCGGCAATGATCAGCCGATCGCAATCCTGCAGTTCCTGTACGAATCGTTGGTCGTGCATGCCCAGCGGCTCGTCCATGGGACCCGCCAGCACCTCCGGTCCGATGACCGAATAGTTTTCGGTAAAGGGCGCCTCTCCTTTGGTGACGATCTCCGTCTGGGCAAGCCGGGCGACGGAGTGAAAGAAAAGCGCCTCCGTCACCGAGGAGACCAGGGCGTGGCCGATGCCTCCGAGCATGGCATGGTAGGGCCAGACGGTCAATGCATATTTTCCGGTTTTGCTCAAGGCCTTGGCATAATGGATCATCATCTGCTGTCCATATTCGGGAGCGATATCGAACTGGGAGGCAATCGCCGGGTTGAACATCCAGCGGCCCTCCTCCAGCTCGGAGAGATGAATGTCGGTATAAGGCGCCGGGTGATTGCCATCCCTGTCCACAAAGAAAATGGCGTGGAAGACCTGCATGGTCAGGTGCGTGTCCATGGTGGCGGTGATGTGAGTAAGAGTCCCGAGGTTTCGATAGATAAACTCGCTCAGACGGACGTTGTCCTCCACCGCGCCGCGCCCGCTGCGTCCGCCCACATACAGCTCAAAGTCGGGAATGCAGAAGGTGTTCTGCACGTCGATCAGCATCAACCAGGTCTTCCTCGAGTCGGCCGAGGCGGGCTGCAGTCCATGCCGGCGCGCCCAGTCCCGGGCCTGGCGTGCACGATCTTCATAGGGAATCCGCCAGACCGAACCGACGGCACCTGGATCAAAAAAAGGGGGGAGGGGTAAAAAAGAATCCGTCATATTTTCTCCATTTCATCTATGCATGGCAAAGAAGTATTTCTCAAAAAAAGGCAATTTCCTTTTTCCTGAACTTATAAAGCATGGCCGGCCGGTGGGCGCCTGCTATTTCCTTCCTGCCGGTCTCCTGCAGCAGGCCGGTGGCCAGGATTCGCTTTCTGAAATTCCGCTTATCCAGCTTGTGGTTGAGAATGGCCTCATACATGGCCTGAAGCTCGGACAGTCTGAACTGCTCGGGCAAAAGAGCATAAATAATGTTGCTGTAGCCGGCTTTTGCCTGCAGCCGCCGGATCGCATATTGAAGGATTTGCTTGTGATCGAAGGCCAGCCTGGGGAGGTGATGCATGGAGGCCCAGGTGAGGTCGGCGACCTTATCGGAGCCGGGCTGGGTCAATTTTTTCCATGGAATGAGAGCAAAATAGGCCACGGTAATCACACGTGCGCGTGGATCCCGTTCCGGCGCCCCAAAGGTATACAGCTGTTCCAGATAGACATCCCCAACGCTCGTCTTCTCGTGCAGCACACGCATGGCGGCGTCTTCCAGGGATTCGTCCATTTTGAGGAATCCACCCGGCAGCGACCAGCAGGCCGCAAATGGCTCCCCGGCTCGTTTAACGAGCATCACCTTCAAGCGATCACTATCGACCGTAAAGATGCAGATGTCGACAGCCACGGCCGGATGCTCATACCCAAGGTAGTTAGTGTTCATATTACACTTATTATAGTAACGTCCCGCACGCCTGTCAAGCGTGATATTTCATCTCCTCCGGTTGACTTTTTAGCCTGAAACCTTTACACTTTGAAGAGCGTCTGAATGACTGCCACTGCTTCCCCTCGTGAGGTAATTTGGGAATTCCAGCGGTTAAGATGCCAGGCAGGAAGAACAAAACAATTGCATCCTTGAAGGAGAAGTCATGACGTCACAATACCAGCTTATCATGCGGTCAGGCCCCACCCCCGGAGCGGCGTTTATGCTGGAAGGCGACCAGATTACGATCGGTCGTGATCCGGCCAACACGATCACGATCAACGATGCCGAAATCTCGCGCCGGCACGCCCGCCTGACCTACCAGGGTGGCAAATATATCCTGGAGGACCTTGGTTCGACCAACGGGACCTTCGTCAATGGTCAGCGGCTGGCAGGGCCCCGGGTGTTAAAGCCGGGAGAGGTTGTCTCCTTTGGTGAGCAGATCGTGCTGGTCTTTGACTCCACCACCTTTGACCCGGGCGCCACTGTCGTTTCGCCGCGCGCCGCAGCCGTCCCGCCCATTTCCCGGCCCGTGCAGCCACCCCCACCGCCGCCCGTGGATTATGCCGGCAGCGTACCAGCCAGCCCGCCCGTGGTCACAGAGGTTACGGAAACCAGGCGCATCAATCCACTGATCATTGCCGTTGGCGTCGGAGCACTCATGTTCCTGTGCATGTGCGGCATGTTCTTCTGGTGGGTGGACGCGACGTTCCGCTGGTGTGTATTCTTCCCCTTCCTGAATGGCTGTCCGTAAACTTGCTGTATTACCCCGCGAGCTGTCAGCTGTCCACTCGCGGGGTGTTTTTATTTAACTCTCAGGATACCCTCACCAGGAAAAAGAGGGATTTCTGTGAAATCGACTGCCAAAAAGAATAGATTTGATCTGACAAGCGGTAGAATAAGGAATACCCTAGAGACCCATTGATGGAAGAAAAGCCCCCGAAATCCCCGCGCTGGAGCTCCACCACCAAACTGCTTGTGGGTCTGGTCATTATCGGTATTGCCGCCTTTCTGCTGGCCCGCTTCCAGAACCTGCTTCCACCGTTGTTGATCATTTTCATCATCGCCTATCTCATGCACCCGCTGGCAGCGCTCATTGCCAACAAATTTGGCATTTCCTGGCGGGTGGCTGTCAACATCCTGTATCTGATCATCTTTATATCGGTATTGGGCATTCTGACGGTGGGGGGGATCGGGCTGGTTCAGCAGGTCCAAAGCCTTATCAGTCAAGTCCAGTCGATTGTTAACGATATACCCAAGCTCATCGAGCAGATTTCCGGCCAGGTATATCAGATCGGTCCATTTCGATATGATATGACTACGCTTGCACAGAGTGCCCTCCTCCAGCGGGTGCTTTCCTTTGTCCAACCGCTGCTGAGCCGGACCGGGAATCTCGTGGGTGCGGTTGCCGGCGGAGCGGCCCAAATTATCGGCTGGACGTTTTTCATCCTGATCGTTTCATATTTCATCATCCTCGAAAGCAACGGCCTGACCAGCAATCTGATCCGGATCGATGTCCCCGGATATTCAGAGGATCTGCGCCGGCTGGGCAGCCAGCTCGGCCGCATCTGGAATGCTTTTTTGCGCGGCCAGTTTATTATTTTTTTGCTTGCATTTGTTATTTATACGATTGTGCTCAACATCCTGGGGGTTAGGTATGCGCTAGGCCTGGCTTTAATGGCCGGGCTGGCGAGATTTCTTCCCTACATCGGCCCGGCCATCACCTGGATCACGATGGCACTGATCACCTACTTCCAGGCGAGCAAGCCTTTTAATTTGGAGGCGCATCCTCTGGTCTATGTGGCAATCGTGGTCATTACAGCCCTGATCATCGATCAGATCATGGACAATCTTGTCTCCCCGCGTATCATGGCCCAGACCCTGCGGGTGCATCCGGCAGCCGTCCTGGTTGCAGCCTTGATCATGGCCAACCTGCTTGGAATTCTGGGGATTGTGATCGCAGCCCCGCTGCTTGCTTCCCTGACTCTTTTGGGGCGGTATACAATGCGTAAAATGTTTGATCTGGAGCCCTTCCCGGCCCGGGAACCGCCTCCGCCGCCGCCGATTGGCCGGGAATGGATTGGGCGCTTCGGGCTGCAGCGGATGCTCTCGAAATACGCCTCCCAACATACGATTTCTGATAAGGAGAAACCTGATGAACCACAACAATACGAACGAGCCGAGAACCCAGACCATCGCCGAGACGGATAACTTCCTGGCCTGGAAGGCTGAAGAACCGGATGGCGAGACCACCTATCATGTTGAACTCAACAATGTCACAGTGCATTTCTTTGAAGAGGAATGGAATGAGTTCCTGCAATTGGTACGCAGCCTGGTCTAATTCCATTCCACCATCCCAGATATCCATGGATTGCGGGTAACTTCGCGGGAAAAGCTCCAATGGCTTTTAAAAATGCAATTACGGACGTGCGAGGAATCGAGGTGGGCCACGCACAGGATGAAGAGGCGCTCACCGGCTGCACAGTGCTCCTGTGCCGAGAGAGCGCCGTGTGCGGCGTGGATGTACGCGGCAGCGCGCCTGGCACGCGTGAAACCGACCTGCTCAACCCGATCAACCTGATTGAAAAGGTTCATGCTGTGCTGCTGACGGGCGGCTCCGCATTTGGCCTGGATGCCGCCGCCGGAGTCATGCGCTACCTCGAGGAACAAAATATTGGATATTCCATGGGGCCGCTGAAAGTTCCCATCGTCCCGGCTGCCGTGCTATTTGACCTGGGTATCGGTCGCGCGGACGTTCGCCCGGATTCCGCCATGGGATACCGGGCCACGGCCTCGGCGTCGTCCGATGCACCCGCTGAAGGAAATATCGGCGCGGGGACAGGTGCCTCCGTGGGAAAGATGCGCGGCATGGAATATGCCATGAAGGCGGGCATCGGCACAACCAGCGTGGATCTCAATGGACTTATCATTGGTGCCCTGGTCGCCGTCAATGCAATCGGCGATGTCATGGATCCCGGCAGCGGAGCCAAGATCGCCGGTCTACAGTCTGGCACCACTCTTGAATGGATGAAAAACCCGGGTGCGGAGTCGGCCGTCCAATCCAATACGGTGATCGGCGCCGTCGCCACCAATGCAAAGCTGAACAAGGTCCAGGCAACGAAGGTCGCCCAAATGGCCCAGGATGGGCTGGCACAAGCCATCCGCCCTGCGCATACCATGTTCGATGGCGACACGATCTTTGCACTGGCGACCGGTGAAGTTGATGCAGATGTCACAATAGTGGGCGCGTTCGCCGCGGATGTCATGGCACAGGCGATCGTGCGCGCCGTCCGGATGGCAGAGTCCGCTGGCGGGCTGCCAGGCTTGAAGGATGCATGACCGTTGAAGGATTGAAACAGAAAAGAGGATGGCCGTTTGGCTCATCCTCTTTTTTTATTGAACTGTGTGGATTACTTTCCCTTCAACTCGTCCTTCAGCACCATCGACATGATAAAGCTCACGATGCTGACGACCACAGCCCCCAGGAATGCGTTCCACCACACGGGGTCGGCAATCACCAGTCCCAGGCCGAAGGATCTACTGATCAAATATGTCAGCCAGAACAGGAAGGTGTTGATCACAAGTGTAAACAGACCCAGGGTCAAAATAATTAGACCACAGCTCAGGAACTTCAGCAGCGGGCCAAGCAGGGCATTGACCACGCCAAAGATCAACGCGATCCAGAGCAGGGACACCATCCCGCCCGACAGGTCCAGGCCGGGCAGGAGCCAGACAGCCAGGTATAAGGCGATGGCATTGATCGCCAGGCGAAGAATGAACCTTGTCATCAGTACTCCTCTAATCGATTGTGTTATTCAGATATACGCTGGAAAAAGGAGGAGGTTGCATCAGGCTCGCATCCACAACAGGGTGCGATGGGGATGAAATCCTGCGGCGCGGATCGCATCGGTCATCTCACCGGCGGGGAAATCGAGTGAGAGGGCCGAATAATGAGAAAGGGCATGCTGGGCGTGAATCAGAAGCTTGGTCAGCGCCTCGGCTGATCGCGCTTCATTTTCGCCGTGCGGGAGCTGGGCGACCGCGGCAAACAGAGACTCGACCCTGCCTCCCTGCGGCATCCAGGTTAACGTGGCTAGCAGTTCCTCGCCTCGGACAGCCGCCCATTGCTTGATCTGAAAGTCAACCAGGAATTGATACACGGAGTTCCAGAATCCCGGCCGGAGGGCGTTCAGATTCCAGGGATGGTACCAGGATAGATTGTCCGGATAGAGGCGTTGCAGCCAGCCGGACTGCAGGGCCCAAAAGCGTGGATGGCGCTGTACAATGCTGATACCCGTTTCCGGTTCGGAGAGGAAACGGCCCGAGCTCGCATACCAGGAGGTACGGCGGGCGATTTCCCGGAATCCAAGCCCTTCATAAAGCGTGATCGCACCAGGGTTATCATCCCGGACATGCAGCCACACTGCCGATGCATTTTTGGCACGTGCCTGCTTCATGGCACGCTCGGTCAGTGCCCGGCCAATGCCCCGCCGCCGAAAATCGGGATGGGTGGCTACGTTGGCGATCAGGTAGACGCGTTTGCCATGGTCACGGAACGGGATCAGGCTGGCATTCCCGACAATCCTCCCCGACTCCTCCCACACATACCCGGAGAGAGGCATGGAAGCCGTCTCGGCCATGTGAGAGGCCCAGTTGAGGAAGCTGTCATCCCGGCTGGCGCGACGCATATCAGAGAGGTAGCGCTGGCCGTCATTGTCCATTGTGGAGGCAAAGCACAGCTCGATCAGATCTGCGACAGCAGACAGGTCCCTCAGGACATTCAGCGGCCGGATGTGAGGGTGGTCATTCGCCTTCACAGGGATCGTGATCGAGCTCATTAACACATGATTATAGCGCGTCCTGAGAATTCCAAAATGGATTCGTCCTTTTTAATACAAAATTAATAGAATCTGTAAAAAGGGTTTCCCCTGAGGGAATTTTCAAGCTCGATTTTGAACTCGACCGTTGAATCATGGGAAGGATTCCTGTTTGCATGGACAAGGGGTAGAATACAACTCTGTAAGTGGTGTAAATTACTGGTACTGCGGTTCCAAGCTTTAGCGCTGTGGTGGCTATTTCACAATCCATTTGCGGAGGCGCTTGATGTCAAACGCGGATAAATATATCCTGGCAATAGATCTTGGAACTTCTGGGCCAAAGGTTGCACTCGTGTCCATGAGGGGAGAAGGGATCGACAGTGAGTTCGAGGAGGTACGGCTATTCCTGCTGCCGGAAGGAGGCGCCGAACAGTCGACAGAAGAGTGGTGGCAGGCCATCGACAAAGCCACACGAAGACTTTTGAGCAAACACCTGGTACCCAGCCAGGAGATCGAAGCGATCATTTGTACCGGTCAGTGGTCAGGCACCGTGCCGGTGGACCAGGATGGCAATGCGCTCTCCCAGGCGATCATCTGGATGGATGCTCGCGGGGCCGCCTACATCAATCCCATCCTGGGCGGCGTGCTGAAGGTGCAGGGATACGCGCCACTCAAACTGATCAAGTGGATCCAGCGCACAGGCGGCGCGCCCGCAACGTCGGGAAAGGACCCGAT
>JBLMZU010000422.1:0-10065 GCA_050258995.1 Bacteroidota bacterium | reverse complement strand
CGGGCAGGGATGATTCTTGCAGCTCTCTCCTCGATGAGGTCGGCGACTACTTTACGCTCAATTTTTGAAAGCGTCCACTTGCATTCACCGAGGACAAGTGTTTTCTCCATCGAATTAATGCCAGCAACATCGATCTGCACCTTTGAATTCCAGGCACTGCCGATGTGATCTGACATTACCGGTAGCTCACCAAAGGCACTGGCGCGCAGAACCCACTCGCGACATAATTCCTCCCAGGTGTATCTGCCAATAAAATCGATCATATGTCGTGTAATTTCAGCCAGCGCAATGTCCTGTGCTCCTAACGCCAGTTGATCTTGCCGGTCTGCCAGGAAACGGAAGTAAAAGCGCAGGTAGGGGTCGGTAATGTGGTAGCGTCCGGCGCGGGAGGGACCAGGTTCTGTGACCGGCACACGCCTCTCAGCAAAGCCAGTCTCGGTCAATACACCGAGATATTTGGATACATGACCACTGGGCAAACCCGTGATCTCGCTGATTTCTTTGATGATATGCGCTCCATTTGCAATGGCGCCGAGAATGGAGAGATAGTTATGCGGGTCAGAAATGAAATCCTGTAGCAGCAGCCTGGGTTCTGACTGAAGCAGGTTGTTTGATGTCAGCAGATGCCGCTTGATGTTCCAGGAAATTGACTTTGACGAATCCACCCGTTCCCAGTAGGCGGGCACCCCTCCAAAAATGGAATAGAGCGCGACCCTGTCGACTGCAGAATAATTTGGGAAGAAGGTGTGCGTGGATCCAAAGTAGAATGGCTGTAAATGAATCTGCGAAGATGCTCGGCCGTACAGGGGATGATACATCCTCGATCGTAAGTTTCGCGCCTGGATCTTCAAGGATTTGCATGTGCAATCCGAGCGGATATTTCTGCTGTTCAACGGCCAGGATCAGTGCCCTGAGCCAATACCGCATAATCCAGGAGGATCAACGTGGATGTTGCGATGAGGAGAAATAATCTCTGCCGTGTTTTGGGTCCCATACCCAGTTCCTAATCATATTGTACGCCGAACGAAATGAGCGGATAACATTGTTCCGGTGGAAGCAATGCAACAGAGCGACTCCCGGATTTGGATTGAGCTGACGACCGAGTGTCAGAACTATCGTACGGCGATCTAAGCATCGGAAGGCATGTTAATTGGCACCCTCACTTTGGCGGTAGCGAGTGGGCGTCATGCCGGTGTATTTTTTGAAGCGCATGGAAAAGTGGTATTGATACTTGAAGCCGGTCAATTCTGAGATTTGAAGGATGGAATAATCTGTATTGAGCAGCAAGTATTTGCCTTCCTCGATCCGGTAACTATCAATGAGCTCAACCAGGGAACGGCCCGTTTCTTTCTTGATAAGCACGGAGAGATAGGGACGGCTCAGGCCGGTCAATTCCGCCAGACTCTCCAGGGTGATCCTCGCCGTAATGTTGTTCCGTATGTACTGGATGACCTGCCTCACGGGTTTGGTGTAGTGTTGGGTGGAATACTTCCGTACCAGCCAGGCATAGGCCTCGATGCAGTCGTAGATCAGGTTCGTCAGCTCGGGGATCGAGCTTGTCCTGTGGGCCCGGCGCGTATACTGGTCCAGGATCATCAGGAGCTGCTCATATGGCAGCGGCTGATCGAAGATCATCCCTACCCAGGCCGCACAGGATGTGATCAGCCGGTATCGCGCAGAGATCACTTCATCCTTTTCGTCTACCCGGTTGAGGGGTAAAACCAGGTGCTGCTCACGCAGGGCCCGGATACCGGCCACATCCCCGTGCAGGATCAGGTATTTGACATGCCGGATCAATTCGAGCGGGCTGTACTTTTCCTCTTCCAGAAGTGTGAATGTGATTCGCGCCTCATTGCTTGGATCGCGAGAGGCAATTTCCGTTAACAGGTCGCTGTCCGAGCTCACATTGACACCATCGGTGCAGTAGTTCTGGCTCAGGGATAAGAGGACGCGCCCTAAATGGGCGAGGCGCGAAACGGAAACCTGCGGGAGCCGGGCAGTCTTCTCCAAAAACTCTATCCTGTTCCGGAGGGGGATTTGATTGCTGCGCAGCAGCGTCGTAAGCTGCTGCTCTGTAAGGGGATGAAAGCGCATCGGTCCGCTTACTAGCAGGTAATATCCCTGCGTCTGCCAGATGGGAATGAAGTTATACAGGAACTGATGCTCGCTGAACAATGTGTAATACTGCCCGACAGTGATCCTGTCATTATGGAAGAAGGGCTGCAGGGCTCCCTGGTCTGCAAAGACATATTCGCCGGGAGAATAGCCTGCTGGGGCAAGCAAAATGTTCCCACCTGTCTCCATCAGAAAGGCAGGGACACCGGTGCTCAGGGAAAAGGATTCGATGATCTCTGAGATGACACTCAAGTGGATTGACATTCTAGCACCCTCATCAATTGGAATTAATTCATTATAAATTGGAATAAAAAAATAATAACGGGCAATTTCATAATTGTTACAATTTTCACAGTTCAAGCCAAGATTTGATGCTGGAAAGGAAAGTTATATGAGCCTGACACTGGAAGAAAAAATCAAGAATTATGTTCACAGTCTGGGTGTGGAAGTCGTGGGGCTGGCCGGACCGGAACGATTGGACGGGCCTCCCTCCCTGGACCCCACCTATACCATGAAGGGCGCGAAATCGATCGTGTCGATGGCTGTCCCGATGGAATCGGAAGCCATCCATGATTATATGGGCAAGAAATCCCCGGTCCCACACCACATGGATCAGTTCCAGCAGAACCAGCGCATGTTCCGGGTCAGCGAGATGGTGGCCGGCTACATCCGCTCGCTGGGATACAAGGCGGCAGTCGTGCCCCCGAACGGCTCCTATCGCCGCCATCCGTACGTCTTCTCCACTCATCCCAGTTTTTCCCACCGCTTTGGCGCCATGGCGGCTGGGATCGGCGGGCAGGGCTGGTCCGGGAATGTCATGACCGAGGAGTACGGCGCGGCCAACTACCTGGGTACGGTCGTGACCGACGCCGTATTCAAGAGCGACCCGCTGCGCTACAGCCCGCGCCATTTCGTGGATACCTGGTGCCGCAGATGCCGGGTGTGTGACAAGGTCTGCCTGCTGGGCATGTTCATCGGCGAAGAGGAGGAGTACATCCTGATGAACTGCGAACTGCACCCGCGCGCCAAGCGCCGTGACATCAACCTGTGTTCCGGCAGCTGCTTTGGCCTGCATTCCGTTTCCAATGACAAGAAGTGGACCACCTGGGGCTACCAGTGGACCAAGTGGTGGATGGATAAACCGATGGAGAAACTGTCTGGCTGGAAGCTCATGCCGCAGTTGATGTGGCGCGCCATGGAGGCAGGCGATGCCGGGCCGCGCTATCGGATGATCCGGGCGACAGCAGGCTATCTTCACATAGAGGGGCCGCTGGAGGAGTACATGGCCAAGCAGCCTGCAACTCTGTCCCATGAAGAGCATGTGAAGGCATACAGGGAACTGGGGGAAGCCTGGGGGGGCAAGGGCCTGCAGGACGATACCCTACTGACCTGCGGTAACTGCGGCCTAGTCTGCGGCCCGAGCGTGGAGGAAAGCATCAAGCGCTACCGGCTCTTGATGGAAAGTGGATTGGTGGTGCGTGCGGAAGACGGTAGTATGGTGAAGGTGAAAAACTTTGAAGAGGCGGTCAAAATCAGGCGGCTTCCCAAGCGCTCCACCTGGCAGAAGATCACTGGCGCCCTCTCCATGCTGTGGGTGTTCCACAAATGGTATTTTGGCTTCGAGCCGAAATCCTTTATCCAGGGCATCCAGTATTCACGCCGCTTGAAGCAGGCAGTCAGGGACCAGATCAAGGGCCACAAGCTGTACCGGGAACCCGCTGTAGCTATGCAGGCAGCCGACGACTAGCGCCTTCAAATCAGGTTCTCCCAAAGTAAAGCAAATAACAGATAAGGTGAGGCGGGCGATGGCCCGCCTTATCTTCCCTGTTGTCTTTTCACACGTCTCATTATCTAAAAGAGGCCCGTCACAAATGGTATTCGTTTTATCTGCAGCCATCATTGGTACTGCCTGGCTACTGCGGCGGCCCATGAAAATGATCGGACTTCCAATTGTCATCGGGGAAATGCTGGCCGGGTTCCTGCTAGGGCCCACCGTCTTCGGGAAACTGGCTCCACAGACATTCCATACATTTTTCTCAAGCGACAATATCCACCAGATCAGCAGCCTTGCTACACTGATAGTCACGACCTACTGCTTTGTGATCGGCTTGGAGTTCGACCCACGTCATCTTCAGGGCCGGCGCTCGGCACTCACCCTGACCACCCTGGCAAGTTTTGCATTGCCCGCGATCTTTGGCATCTTGATCGCCGGGTGGTCTGCAGGAGTTTTGGGGCTCAGTGTGGCAAACCCTTTCAAGGTATCGGTTGCATTGTGTTTTTCCGTGACCGCCTTTCCGGTCTTGCTCCGCATCCTGGAGGGCAATGGGATGACGAGGCAGCCAGTGGGGATCTTCTCAATCGGCGTCTCATCAATGCTGGAGCTTTTGATCTGGGCCTGCCTGCCGGTTATCCTAACGCTGGCCACAGCGGGCAGCCCGCGCGGCGCGCTCATCACGATCATCTGGGTGGCGGGTTTTCTGTTGGTATGGCTGATGCTGGTTCGCCCAGGACTGCAGTGGCTGTGGGCCAGGCTCGCCTGGAACGGATCTGCCAGTTTGCTCGCGCTGGCGACTGTTGCAATCGTGTCCGCTTATGTCACTCAGCAGCTTGGCATTCACACCATCATCGAGGCCTTTGTCGGCGGGATGGTTGTACCGCGTGAAGTCTCCTTCCGGCTGGCGAAAAAGATCAAACCTGCCTGCGTATTTCTCCTGCCAATCTTCTTCGCCGCAACCGGGCTGAAAACTATTCTCAATCTCAGCGGTGGACGTGAGATCCTGATCCTGTGTTGTCTTGGTTTGCTGGCCTACGGGGTCAAGCTCCTCGCCACCATGATCCCCGCCAGAATAACTGGAGGCTTAAGCTGGAACGAGGCTGCGATGGTTGGCCATCTCATGTGTGCCAGGGGTGCAATTGGTTTTGCCATTCTTGAGATCTGTTCCTCATCCAGGCTGCTGGAGCCGAAAGCCTATTCCGTACTGGCCGTTGTCGTTCTCATGAACACGGTACTCTCAGCCTGGAGTGTCGTTCTGCAGGGGAAATGGGCTGGAAATTATGAAGTGAGGCATGGATTGGCTTTTGCAGGGGATCGGTAACAATCCATGCAGCAGGTGCAGCCAGGTGCATCACCACGAGCAATATCGCAGCGCATGGCGGGATCATGAGCGGCTTAAAAAGTGATGATTGTTGCATGGAAAGTACCCTCTTTCGGGTGTGGATGTACGATATGTTACTTTTCCAACCGGACATCCGGTGCTTCTCTCATTCGCCGGTGGTTCCCCAGGTTGCCTCATCAGCGGGGATGGACTGCTGCCAGTAATACTCGAACATTTTCTGATATTCTTCGATCGCTCTTTGTGAATCGGTGGCAGTGACAAATTCCAACAACCCACCGGGGGAGAAGGAGCTGTAATGGAAGTTCTGGCTCCCCACGAAGAGCAGCTGCCCGTCGATCAACGCAGATTTCATATGCACCCGTCCGTTGAAGAAGCGCACCTCCACGTATTCAGTCAAGCCAAGACGGGCCAGCTCCTGGTTGAGGATGTCGATTCCCACCCGGTTTTCGAGCCCGTTCGAGTTGGCGTTCTCCACGATCACCCGCACTTTGATATGGTTCTTCTCGACCGCATCCACGACTGACTTCATCCACGGCAGGGCGTTGTTCTCGTAGGTGCAGGTGTCCGGGGCGATCAGGTTCAGCAGGCAGATCAAGTCGGCGGAGAAATTGACGTGGATGGCGTCGATGGACTCCTGGGCGGAGGCCAGGGCCGCCTCATAGGCATGATCGGCTTCCTTGTATACATCCGTGCGATAGAGGGCAAAGGCGGTGGAACTTTCCTCGGCGGGTCGGTATTTCAACACTTCCGGTACATGGCTGACGGTCCCTGTCTTCCACTCGCACGAGTGTTTCCAGACGTCTGCTTTTTCACCGATCGCCAGGTCGGAACAGACCAGCTGATTGCTTCCATTCCACTCGTCATCAAAGGCTGCCATGGCGGGCTGGGCGACAGGCCCTAGCACGCCGATGCCAAGATCGGTCAGACTGTCGCCTTTGCCGGACGGGTGATCGGCGGGATAGTGAAGCCAGGAGATATTGAAGCCGGCTGCCATCAACCGTACGCCATCCACAACAATGAATTTGGTGTGACTATGAGGGTAACTACCCCTGAAATTGGCGACTTCCAGTTTCCAACTAACCTGCGGGTCTTCCATCTTTTCGACGCCTGCCGCCCGCAGGTCGTCGATCACGTTCCAGATCTGGTCGCCGTATTGGAGGGTGGCCAGGTTGGGATAATTCCCCAGCAGGATGCGCACGGTCAGGCCGCGGGGATAGGCGGATGGATCGGCGTGGATCTGCTTGTAGAGGCTGGCGATTCCTTCGATCACCTGGTAACCTGGGCTGAGCTCATCCTGGTCGGGGTCCCACTGCATGTTGGAGATCAATAGCTCGGTACGAGCGGCCTGGATGGTCGCGCGCAAAACATCGAAGCCTCCGTTTGGCGTCACCGGCTGATTGCTGAATGCCGGGTTTGGCTCCGGCATGAAGATGAAATCCTTGAACTGGTTATCGCAGAAAGGAGATTGATATCCTTCCGGGTGGAACTGGCCGCTCTGAACCACATCCAAAACCGCCTGAGCAGGCACGCTCAGCGAGTCAGCGGAGCATTCATAAAGCGGCTGGTTCGCAAGATAGAGGGCCGGCGTGGACCCGGCAGTATCGGTCCACATGGCAGAAAATCCCCCGCCGGGACGGCTGACTGCCGAAGGAGCGGCAGGCTGGGACAGTTTTGCAAAGATCGCCGGTGGGGTCCAGCCATCCGGCATACGGATGCTTTCATACAGGAACCTTCCAGTTTGCGCATTGCCAAAGTTATCCTGGACTTGGTCGGAGTACCAGACAAGGTGTAGCTGTCCCTGTGAATCCTGCAGGATGCCGGGGCGGCTGATACAGGGTGGGGAGGTGATCGTCTCGACCGGCGCGGCTGCCGAAATATTAGCCAGGGTATTGAGATATCCTTCGGGAGAGCACCAGGCCAGATGTAGAACCTCGCCGTTGCGATAGATCTCCGGGAGGCGTCCCTGACCGATTTCGATATCGGAGCCTGCTCCGTCCGGACCAAGCTCGCGTAGATGGATCGGTCCGCTGGATGCCTCGTTTCCGGTCCCGTACACCAGCGAGAAACTGCCTGTTTCGCCGGCAGCCAGGCGTGGTTGAAGATCCAGGTTTGGACCCTGGGGCGGCTCAAAGCAGGTACCGGCGCTGGCGGTTGGAGTTTCATCGGGTTTTGAAATAGAGTAGGCGATCAGGCCGTCCGCGTTCCAGGTGATGCCAACAATCCCATCCGGATCCACGGCAATGGCCGGCCAATCCTGTTGCTGTGGTAGGTGCTGGCAGGACTCTGCGCTGGCGATCGACATGCTTTTGGCTGGATTGCATTGATCCCCAAAACAACTGCTATAACGGATCTCCCATTGACCGGGACTGACCTCCTCAGACCAGACAATATGGACCCGTCCATCCGGGCCGATCTCCATTTGCGGATGTCGTGAAACAGTTGTGCTGTTCGAGACGTTGACCGGCTTTGACCAGGTCACAGTTCCCGAAGTCTCTTCCCCAGTTTGGAAGGCATAGGCAACCTCGGCGATCCCATCCCGGTCGTGAACCCAGACGGCTGCCAGCCGGCCATCGGGTCCGGCTTTCAGGTCCGGTGCAGATCCGGGATTGATGGATTCACTCTCCGAAAGCTGTTGGGGAACGGACCAGCCCACGCCCTGCGTCTCACTGCCCAGGCTGGTGGTTGTTGTCCCGGTATGGATGGTCACAAAGTTGACCAGGGTAACCGTGAGGTTCACGATCATGACGAACAGCAGTAATCCGGCAGTGATCACCACGACATCCTGGGCGCGGCGCGGCTCCACTTTCCGGTCGGCTCGGGTGGCCCGCCTGCCCTCGACCCAGGCATAGGACAGGGCCAGCAGTCCGCCGACGAGGCCGGCCAGTGTAAAGGCCAGGTAGAGAAAGAAGAAGATCAACTGCAGGAGGCGTGTGGGCTGGGCCAGAAAGATGTTATTTCTCCAGATCACGATTCCAAGCAGCATGCCGCCCAGGATGCCTCCCCCCAGGGATGCCAACAGAGGCAGCCAGGAGTAGCGGACTTTTACCGTTACAAAGGAAAGGATCAGACCGGAGAGCAACCCGAAGATCCCGCCGATCATGGCAAACAGAAGGATGAAGGATTTAGGATCCTTCGCCGAACCCTGGTTATATTGGGAAATAAACGCGATCAGCAGCATGATGGGGATCAGCAGGATTGCGTAGGTTATCCCATAGGCAAAGGCTCCGCCCAGGATGTAGCGTCGCCGGCTCCCCGGGAGATCGACCCTTTGTAAAGTGATGCCACTTACGATGCCGTACGCTGCACCAGCCAACCCCAAGCCGAGGAAGCTTAGCAGGATAGCAGCCAGCAAACGGACAAGAGGCTGGTTCTGGGGGACCAGCTGTATCAGGAACTGGTAAATGCCGAAGCGGAAAAATATCCAGCCTGCCAGCACGCCTGCCAGCGCAGCCAGCATAAAGCCTGCCAGACCTGTCAGAAAGATTTTCCAGGATGAATTGCGCTTATTCGTTGTTTCCATGTCTGTTTGCCTTTTCCTTCCCTTACAACCATACTAAGGTTCGTTGTCTGTGTCATCGCCAGCATGTTGATTTCCAGGAAACAAGCATAGTACTACCACACGTCATTGCATCAACAATTGTTGAGCGATGCTCAATATAAATTGGACAAGACGAATTTCCAATATGGTTAACCAGGCTCCAGGCGGAATCTAGTTTAGCTCATATATCGGCAAAGTTGCCGCTTAGGCCCTCAAATATTAGAACCAAGATGATGATCGCGCGGGAAGTGGAGCGATGATGAATAAAATCAAACACCGGCATTCTATGCAAAACCAATGGATATCAAAGTAAAAAGAAAGAGCGGCTGTATGCAATGCAACCGGATCCAAGGCAGCTTCGTGCTTGTCTGAATGGATCGCCAGTAGCATTCCGGAAGGGCTTACCGTTTTTCCTTTTCCAGTTTCCTTCCAGCGTTTGCAGCGCACCACTGCAGAGCTCGGGATGTTTCGATCTTTCCCCATCCGGCTTCCTGTTTGCGGCTGGTCTCGGCCATCCTTGCCGAGATTAGAGCGTGTTATGCACTTTCAAAGGACTTGAGCAATAGATTTAGCGAAGGTATGAACCATCAGGATGGCAAAGGCGATGAAATGCAGGCTGCGGTGAGTACTTAACTTTGTCCATCCCCGGAGAGGGGGTTGGGCTGGCTGACTTGCGGAGATGAGCTTCCATGCACTTGAAGATGTGACAGGGGGATGCTAAGCTTTTGCTCTTCCATCCACACCTTGACCTGCTCGTTGAGTGCTGGGCGAACGAACCAGGCATCCTTGGGGCTGGTATAGGCGCGGAGGACATACTCGACCTGGCTGTCTCCCATTTCCATTAATTGTATGAAAGGTTCCGGTGTCTCTAACACCCGGGAGTCAGCCTTAGCGATCGCTACCAGCATCTCCTTTACATACTGAAGCTTATCCGCGTAACTCAGCCGAAAAGATAAGTCAATCCGGACCTTGTCTCGAGCGGACAAGTTCACGAGGGTACTGTTCTGAATATTCCCGTTGGGGATGGTAATCTGTTTATTATCCGGCGAGACGATCATTGTGGAAAAGATCAGGATTTCCTCTACCTGACCGACAACGCTGTTGGTTTGAATGATGTCACCTACTTTGAATGGTTGAAAGACAACAAAGTTAACTGTGGCAGCCAGGTCCCGCAAGGATTCGCGCAGAGCGATGGCTGCAACGACAATGATGATTGCCAGCGTGCCAAGAAGTATGTTGGCGGGAATGCCCAGCATAATCAATGCCAGGGAGCTTGACATCACGAGAATGCCATAA
>JBLMZU010000421.1:0-7800 GCA_050258995.1 Bacteroidota bacterium | reverse complement strand
CGGCGGGAGGAAGGGCACGGCGCAGACCACGACGATCAGTGCGATCGAAAGACCGACCGCATACTGCATATAGCGGTTGGAGAACACGCCGATCTGGAAGATGGAAGCGCGCTCCGAGCGGACGGTGTAAGCGCGGAAGAGCTCGCACAGCGAGAGCGTGACAAAGGCCATGGTCTCGGCCGTCTGCACATCGATCCCGCGCCAGTCATGCTGCAGGATATAGATGATCGGGTTTCCGCTCAGGGCTGCACCGGCTTCCAGGTGCCAGGCCAGGCCCAAAGCAAAAGCCGTCAATACCGCGGCTGTCTGGGCGACGGTCTGGATGCCCAGCCCCCACATCATACTGCTGTTGATGATGGGCTCGGTCTTCGAGCGTGGCTTTTGGGTCATGATATCCGGGTCGCCTTTTTCGACGGCCAGGGCCAGGGCCGGGGCGCCGTCGGTGATCAGGTTCAGCCAGAGCAACTGGATGGCCGTCAGAGGCGCCGGGAGCCCTGCCAGCGTGGCCAGGAAGATGATCATGATCTCCGCCAGGTTCGAGGAGAGCAGGAAGAACACAAATTTACGGATGTTCGCATAAATGATGCGGCCCTGCTCGACGGCCGAGACGATGCTGGCATAGTTGTCGTCGGTGAGCACCATGTCGGCGGTCTCCTTGGCAACATCCGTGCCTGTGATGCCCATGGCTACGCCGATGTCGGCGCGCTTGATGGCCGGCGCGTCATTGACGCCATCGCCGGTCATGGCCACCACCTCCCCGTTGGCCTGCAATGCATCCACAATGCGCATCTTGTGCTCGGGTGATACACGGGCAAAGACCGCCGTCTCTTCGATCACGTTCTTGAGCTCCTCATCCGAGAGCGCATCGAGCTGGGCGCCGGTCAGCACTTTCCATCCCTGGCGCAGCATGCCAATGGCCTCCGCGATGGCCTGGGCCGTGTTGGGATAATCGCCGGTGATCATGATCGTACGAATGCCGGCGTCACGGGCATGCTCGAGGGCCGGCTTCACCTCCGGCCGCGCCGGATCGATCATGCCTGCCAGGCCTACGAATACCAGGTCCCGTTCGAGGTCCTCTGCGGTGAAATTCTCTGGATCATCGGGAACATCCTCCTCGACGCGGTAGGCGAGACCGAGCACGCGCAGCGCACCGCGGGTCAATTCATCGTTGGCGGCCAGGATGCGGCGGCGTGTCTCCTCATTCAGGGGACACGGCCTGTCGTTCCGGTCCTGGTACTGGGTACACAGGTCCAGCACCACGTCGGGCGCGCCTTTGACGGCGATCACGTCCCAGTCCTTGTGATTATCGTTGGTGAACGGGGATGGGTCCTGGGACCGCGGGCGGGCCACGTCATGAATGGTGACCATGCGCTTGCGTTCCGAGTCGAACGGCACCTCATTCTCACGCGGATAGGCTTCCTTGATCTCCACATGGGTGGCGCCGGCCTTGGCAGCCGCGACCAGCAGTGCACCCTCGGTCGGGTCGCCGACGATGCGATAGGTTCTTTGCGAATCCTCCTCGCCGGTTGTTTCCAGCGAGGAATCGTTGTTCAAAATTCCGAGCCACAACGCCGTCTGGATGGCGGGATAGTCGGAGATCTTGATCTCCTTCCCATCCGCCTTGAACGTGCCCTCCGGTACGTAGCCTGTGCCTGTTACGTCCACGAACTGCCCATCTGCCCACAAGCGCACGACGGTCATTTCATTCTGGGTGAGAGTTCCGGTTTTATCCGAGCAGATGACGGTGGCCGATCCCAGCGTTTCCACGGAGGACAGCTTGCGGATCAGGGCATGGTGCTTGATCATCTCGCTCATCCCCAGGGCAAGGGAGATCGTCACCACCGCTGGCAACCCCTCCGGTACGGCAGCAATGGCCAGGCTAATGGCAATGATGAACACATCCGTGATCTCGCCCAGGTATTCCGTGAAGTAGGCGACCGGATCGCTAAAAAGCAGGCTGATATCTGTGTTATTGATCAGGGAGACAATAAAGACAACCGCGACCAGGACCAGCGCGCCAATGCTCAGGAGCTTGCCCAATTGATCGAGCCGGCGCTGCAGAGGCGTCTCCTCGGCTTCGACGTTTTGAAGCATTGATGCGATGAGACCCAGCTGGGTGTGCATGCCGGTGCTGGTCACAACCCCGCGCCCGCGCCCATAGGAGACGACCGTCCCCATGAAGGCGGTGTTCTTGCGGTCGCCCAGGGGCACATCCTTGTCGAGCACGCTGGCAGCATTCTTCTGCACGGCCAGCGATTCGCCAGTGAGGGAGGCCTCCTCCACCCGCAGATTGACCGCCTCCAGCAGGCGGATGTCGGCCGGTACAAAGTTTCCGGCCTCCAGAAAGACCAGGTCCCCCGGCACCAGGTTATAGGAGGGGACTGCCACACGGTGCCCATCGCGCATCACCTGCGCATCGGGGGCGGCCAGCTTTTTGAGGGCGGCCAGGGCCTCCTCGGCGCGACTCTCCTGGACGATGCCCAGCACGGCGTTCAGCACAACAATCGCCATGATTGCCGCCGCCTCCACGTAATCCCCCAGTAAAGCGGAGATGACAGACGCCACGATCAGCAGGATTACCACAAAATTATTCAGCTGCTCCCACAGCATATGCAGAAAGCCCGGACGCGGCGCCTCCTTAAGCTGGTTGGGACCATAATATTCGAGCCGTCTGTGTGCTTCTTCGGTGGTTAACCCATTCTCCTCCACCTTCAAATGACTGAGAACTTCCTCGGGTTTGAGGGCATGCCATTCCTGCAGTTCAACCTGGGCCTTGCCAGTGTTTTCAACGGTCATACAAAACATCTCCTGAGTGATGTTTGTTGTGATGCCAATAAAAAACCACCACAACAACAGTGGTGGTCTTGCCAACGCTCCAGAGCGCACGGATCACCGATGGCACAAGCTGTTTGTGCCAATGGAATGACGATGACCCATTGGCGCCTCCATAGAAGGGGATGATGAGGCGCCACGGCTACTCCCCATCCGAATTCAGTTTACTCCTCAAATCAAATGCCTGTCAAGCCAGCCCAACAAATGCTTTTGTTGGGCGGTGCTCAATCTTGTATAGATTTTCGCAGGATTCCTGAAATTGCTTTAAGGGTACGTCTTGAAAATTCAGGATAAAGGCTTCTCCATCCAGACCAGGTGGGTGGTTCCGAGATGAGGCGTCGGGATTCCCACGACGCGGAATCCGGACCGCTCAAAGTAGGCGGAGGCGGTCGTTCTCGCCATCGTCCCGATGATCTTAAAGCCGCGCTCGCGTGCGCGCTGTTCCACGGCCTGCAACAGGAGATGGCCGACGCCCTTATGCTGGCATTCGGGCGCAACCGCCAAATGCGAGATGTGTCCCACCTGCCCGGTTTTCTCGAAAAGCTTCACGACGCCGACCACGTCTCCCTTTTCATTGACCGCCATAAAGTGTTCGCTGATCGGTTCGTAGTCATCCTTCTCCGTCCCTTTCGGATACCCAAACGGCTCGCGCAGGACCCGGTAGCGCAGAGTGTAATAAGCCTTAAAATCATCCCGGGTCTTCGGTGTTTTGATCGTGTACATCTTTCCTCCCCAATCAGGCAGTCGTGGTTTTAGAAGAAGGCCTGAAGATATTGATCATTGCGCGGCCAATGCCACGGAATGGAGCAAAAATCCAGTCCACAAGCTCGTTGACGATGCCGATCCCCTGTGTCAGCCAGACCAGTACGAAGCGGAAGCGCTGCAGGAAGCCGCTGTGCGCGTACGCCAGCGCCATCAGGATGATCGCCACCGAGATCAGGAAGCGCAGGATGTCCGAGATCTCGATCTTCCAGACTTGTTCCAGGACGAGCTCGATGCCGATGCTGAGCACCAGCACATAAGCGGCCTGCTTAAGAATGGGTTCCTTCAACACCGCATAGCTGAAAACCCCGGCTGCAAACCGCATGGTCAGGATGCCGATGGCCACACCGACCATCACCACCCAGATCTTGTCGGAAAGAGAGACAGCTGCGACCACGTTATCGATGCTGAAGATCAGGTCCATGGTTTCGACGGTCACGACAGTTGCCCAGAAGGCCTTGGATTTCACCAACTGGAGATCCTCGCCCTCCTCGCTGCCGCCGCCGGTCATATCGCCCAGGTTCTCAAACGCCAGGCGAATTAGATAGGCTGCGCCGATCAGCTTGATCCACGAGTTGTTGATGAGAAAGCTGGTCATGAACAGCATCGCGCCGCGTCCCAGGTAGGCACCCAAAAGACCCACGCGCAGGGCAGCCATACGCTGGTTGCCGATGATGGGATGCAGCCATTTCCCAAAACGCTGTAGAGACCGGGGCCATTCCACAGGCCGATCATCCGGCAAAGGCGTGACCAGCGCGCCGATCACAGCCGCATTGTCAATGGAAAGAATCCCTTCGAGAAAGATCAGCTGAATAATGATAATAAAAACCGGCCAGAATTCACTCATAGACTCTCCCGTTTGCAGGATGAGGATGACCCGGAGGCAAAAAATAAGCCGCCACACCTCCGTGTGACGGCTTATTAATGCTCCTTGGGCTTTAGGAGTCTACGCCCCGTGCTTGGCCCTGTCAATGTGACATAAATACCGCTTTCACCGAAACAAACTAACGTTTCTCAGGAACAGGGTCGGCTATTTTGGCGCGATGCAGGTGCCCGGTGGAATGACTGTATCCTTGGCAATGACCACAATGCCATCCCGCACGAAATAAAGCTCATGGTCGAGATCCTCGCTGTCCGCGAAGGACCGGATGATCACGCCATCGCCGACCTGCACGTTCTTATCGAGGATCGCCGATTCGATATGGCAGTTTTTGCCGATCCCGATCGGCACCTCGGGATGTTTCTTGGGAATATAATAATCGGCGCCGATCATGATGCTGTCCCTGATCAGCGTCCCCTCCGAGATCTGGCTGCGGATGCCGATGATCGAGTGCGTGATCTCGGCCTTGCGGATGCGGGATCCCTCGGCCAGCAGCACATCCTGCAATTTGCTGTCCTCCACAATGGAGCCCGGCAGGTAGCGGGCATGGGTGTAGATGGGCGCCTTCGAATCGTAAAAATTAAAGGGCGGGTTCGGGCTTGTCAGCTTCAGGTTCGTCTCATAGAACGAGCGGATCGTCCCAATATCCTCCCAATAGCCGTCAAAATTGTAGCCGAACACATGCAGCGATTTGATCGCCTCCGGGATGATATCCCCTCCGAAATCATCATAATCCGGGAAATTATCGAGCATGTCGATCAGGGCCTTCGTCTTGAAGAGATAGATGCCCATCGATCCCAAAAATGGACGCTCTTCATCGTGAGGCCGGCTGATGAAATTCTTCTGGACTTCCGGGTCCTTCGGTTTTTCCACAAACGAGGAGATCCGGCCATCCGACTCCACCTTCAGGATCCCGAACCGGGACGCTTCGTCGCGCGCCACGGGCTGGACGGCCACGGCAATATCGGCGCCTTTCTCCCACAGGAACTCCGCCATCTCGCGATAGTCCATGCGGTAGAGATGGTCGCCCGCCAGGATCAGCACATACTCCGCACCCGATGCCTTGATCTCGAACAGCTGCTTGCGGACGGCATCCGCCGTGCCCTGGTACCAGTCCGCCCGTTCGGGGGTCTGCTCGGCAGCCAGGATGTCGACCCAGCCGGTGTGGAACACATCGAAGTTATAGGTCTGAGAAATGTGCCGGTGCAGCGACACGGAATTGAACTGGGTCAGGATCGCCACCCGGTAGATCCCCGAGTTGATGCAGTTGCTGATGGGAATATCAATGAGCCGGTACTTGCCTGCGATCGGCACGGCCGGCTTGGAGCGCATCTTCGTCAGGGGATGCAAGCGTGTTCCCTTGCCCCCTCCCATAATGATGCCCAAAACATCGTTCATGGATGGCATGATGGACCTCCAGGGTATCTCATCGCGCTGAGCGGAGGGACGCTCGTCTGTCCCGCAGTCGAAGCGTCGATTCCAGGGGAATTCCCTGGAGCCGAAGAGATTGCTTCGGGCTACCGCCCTCGCAACGACGTGAAATCAATTATCTCTTAATTTTGAAAATCTGTCGTATTTTCCCCGCCACGTATGCGAACGGATAGACTACGATGATCGACAGGTCGATCAGGGCAAAGATTAAATTGAGTCGCATGTCTCCTCCAAAAGACGGAACCCCGTTCGGGGTCCGCGGTTCTCCTCAATACTTTGGCGATATCGGGAGGTTTATTAATTCTCATTGTACATTTCGAAGGAGGAAAGTCAACAACAATTGTGATCCTCTAACGGAAATCTTACAGACCCTTTTACTTCCCTATGATTCTCTTTGTAAATGACAGACGGAAATTGAATTCCAAAGCAGGCAAGCAGACCAACGAAAAACCTCCGTGCGAGGAGGTTTTTTTGTACGAAACTTTCCGTACGTGTATAATTCGTTTGGAGCGAGTGCCGAAGGAGGGAATCGAACCCTCATTCCCGTAGGGAACACGATTTTGAGTCGTGCGCGTCTGCCAATTCCGCCACTCCGGCCTGTTCGTCGCAGATCCCGCTTTCGCGGGGCGCCCAAAGTATACCACCACTCTCAGCACGAGGGTCAAAATTTCGTCGAGTAGAGAGCCTACCTCATACAATCAAAAGGACACCATGAAACTCGGAATCATTGGATTACCACAATCAGGAAAGACCACGATCTTTAATGCCCTGACGCGCGGTCACGCGCCCACCACCGCTTCGGCCGGCCGCTTCGAGGTCCACACCTCGGTCGTGGAGGTCCCGGACCAGCGGGTGGACAAGCTCTCGGCCATGTTCAAGCCGAAAAAGACCATCTATGGCAAAGTGACCTACGCGGACATCGCCGGGCTGGAAACCGGCGCCGCCAAGAGCGGGATCTCCGGCCAGCTCCTGAACCAGCTGGCCCAGATGGACGGCTTCCTGTTGGTCGTGCGCGGCTTCGAGGATGACAGCGTCCTGCATCCCATGGGCAGTGTTGACCCGGCCCGGGATGCCGACATCATGCTCAGCGAGTTGCTCCTCAACGACCTGATCGCCGTGGAACGCAAGCTGGAGCGCCTGACAGACGAGCGCAAAAAGGGCGGCACAGACAAGGCGGAAAACGAGCGCCAGACCCAGTTATTCCAGCGTCTGCATGAGGCCCTTTCGGACAATACCCCTCTGCGGAAGGTGGAATTTTCGGCCGAAGAGAATAAAATCCTTGCCAGTTATGGTCTGCTCACGCGCAAACCGGTGCTGATCGTCTTCAACATGGGCGAGAGCCAGGCTGCCCCCGTCTGGGAGTTCGAGACTCCATCAGTGGCCCTGCAGGGCAAACTTGAAATGGAGATCGCCCAGCTCTCGCCGGACGACGCGGCTGTATTCATGCAGGAATACGGCATCGAAGAGCTCAGCCTCAACAGGATGATCCGCCTCTCGTACGACCTGCTGCAGGTGCAGTCGTTCTTCACGGTCGGCGAGGATGAGGTCCGGGCCTGGGAGACGAAGATCGGCGCCACAGCCCAGGAATCTGCGGGTGAGATCCACACCGACCTGGCGCGCGGCTTCGTCCGGGCGGAAGTCGTCCATTACGACGACCTGGTCAGCCTGGGCGGCATGACCGAAGCCAAAGCCAAGGGCAAGCTGCGGCTGGAAGGAAAAGAATACCTGGTCAAGGACGGCGACATCGTCCACATACGATCAAGTTTGTAATACTTGAACCGTGGGGAACGGCAGCTGCCGTTCCCACGGAATTCAGATTAATAGAGGAGAGAATTCATGGCATACGCCCCTACCAAATGGAATCTCGGGGAGCTTTACCCATCCTTCGACAGCCC
>JBLMZU010000420.1:0-3820 GCA_050258995.1 Bacteroidota bacterium | reverse complement strand
AATTTCTCACGTTCATCCTCTGAGAACTTCAAAAAGTCCGCATCCGAAAGTGGCTCGCCGTTTTTGGTCGGAATGGGGATGACGCCCATTGGGGTTGCCTGCAAACTAAAGCCCTTCTCCCGCGCCATTTCGTTCACCTTCTCGAAAATTTGAGCCTTTTGCTCATGAAAGGAACGGAGGGAGCGTTCCTGCTGGGCAGCATAGTCCTCCCCTTCAAAGGCAATGTGAATATCCCGGATGGCGATCTTGAGAAATGCCGTGACATCCTTTTGGAATTCGCGGGCTTTTCCAGCGGGCAGGTCCAAGGCACGCGGACGGTAGCTGTCCTCGAAGTTGTACACATAGCACCAATCCGTGGGTGTTGGTTTGGTGACGGCAATTTCCTCTACAAAGCGCTCCACCGCAGTTGCCCGCCCGGTACCGGCCATCCCGGCTACATAGATGTTGAACCCCCAGCTTCGAATATCCAGCCCGAAGCGCATGGCCCGCACAGCCCGTTCCTGGCCGATGATGGGACCCACCTGGTCCAAGTCCATTCCTGTTTCATCGGGCAGTGATTTTGGATCGCAGATCCGTCGTAATTCAGGTAGAGAAAGTTCATGTATCATGTTTACTCCTTTGCGGCAGGTTTGTATGATTCAGTGATTCCATGTTTCTTAATAGCCATAGGGCCTCTGTAAAACCATTAGCTTACTAACATCACGATACCCTTGTTGCCATCCACCGTGATCATCTGGCCTGTGTGGATTTGACGACTGCCGACTTCCGTTGCCAGCACCGCAGGGATGCCGTACTCGCGCGCCACGATGGAGCTGTGACTCAAGGGTCCGCCGATATCGGTAACGATGGCGGATGCGATGGCGAACAAAGGAGTCCATGCTGGAGTGGTGGTAACAGCTACAAGGACATCCCCAGGGCGCATTTGCCGGAAATCTTCAGGACTCCGCAAGACACACGCTGGGGCGGTGACTTTGCCAGGGCTCGCACCGTAGCCTTTCAAAGTGTCGTTTTTCCTTTTTGCTATCCTGGATGCCATCAACTTGGACAGCCACTTATTCGTCGCCAGAACAGCAGGAGGAGTCGCCTGGTATGCTCTCTGCCAGTCTGCTTTGCGTTTCTCCACCCAGGCATCATGGTTTGCTAGAGCCTCACGTTTATCAATACAGGCTGCCAGTTCATCCACTTCTACGGCTTCAAGCCAGTAGATATCTTCGGGACAGGCAATGGCACCGCCTTGTGTCAGCCGCCAGCCCAGCTCGCGCAGGATGCGTTTGATCTGTGGGTAGGTCAGACCAAGATCCGCGATGGCATTTTCACGACCGGGCGCGGCCTCTTGCGCATTGTGGAGCAGCTTTTGAAACCACCTTCTGCGCCATGGATCAAGACGACGGAGGATGGACTGCTCTGTCTGCCGGCTCTGCTCGGTCTGTGATTGGATGCGGAGGTGCGGATTGCGTCCCTGCCCCGCAAGGTATACCTTCAGCGTATCCAGCAAAGGCACTGGATCATCAGCAGGAACAGGTTTGGAAAAGTCGAGATCATAGATGGCGTAACCAAAAGCATTCAGGTGAGCCATGAAGCGAGCTGCAAACTCACCTGCGAGCGGGGCAGGTTCATGTTTTGTCTGCAAGGCATCCCAAACAACACGTGCTGGAGTTTGCTGCAAATAGTCTGCCAGCGAGGTTTGGGTCTGTGCCCACTGCGCCAGGTCAAAGAGTGCTGTCTCGGCTTGCAAAGCCAGGTTTCGCAATCCAAACAGGAACGTCTCAGCAGGTGGGTCTGACTTGCGCCTGACCAGCGCGTTGTAGAAGTATCTGAATGAGGCCTCGCTCATCGTGGAGGCGGGAATCGGCCCGGACTGTGCCACAGTGAAATAATCGGCAGTCCGGCTAAAAAGCTCGCGCACGCCGGCCACCAACTCAACCGCCCGGATCGGATTCAGATCCGCCTGCTGCCATCGATTCGCGGCAGCCTGGCTGTTATTTTGGACTTCATCCCGGCGTGCCCTGCCATACTGTAAAATTTTTTGCGTTGCGCCAAGACCTTGTACAAGGTACTTGAGGAATTTCCTCATATCGAGACAACTATAAACATATCCATGGACGACCTCGAAATAGTATCCAGCTTCACCCCTGGTATTCATCACGACGCCCATCAATTTAGTGGCGAACTGGCTGGCAATCGGCACAGCCAGCGTGGCAAACAATGGTGACACAACGTCGGGGATCAATTCAACGAAGCTTAATCGCATGGCGATGGCGTGCGGGCTGGACAGATACCAGTCCAGCGGGAGTTCTTCAGCTTCCTTGGAGAAGGCGGGCAGTGCCGTGATGGGACGTGATTGCAGGATATAAAATCTTCCTTTCGCCTGGCACCATTCGATGTCCTGTGGCGCGCCAAATAGATCTTCGATCCGGCGGGCAAGGCCTGCAAGTTCCTTCACCTGCGCTTCATTCAGGACCGCTGAGTTGCGCCGCGCGTCCTCAAGTGGTTTCTCCTGCGTGCCGGTTTCGGTTTCCACAGTGATGACGGTCTTTGTTGCAATATCCATCTTCTTGATCTTGCCTGTGTTTTTATCCGCAACAATCATGTCAGGAGAGACCAATCCACTGACAATGGTTTCACCAAGTCCCCAGGTTGCATTGAGGACGATTTCATCACGGGTCCCATTCATGGGATTCGCAGTGAACAATATCCCTGATGCTTCAGCATGAACCATTTCCTGGACGACAACTGCCAGAGCGACGGACTTTTGATCAATATTATTTTTGATCCGGTAGGCAATGGCACGCCCGGTCCACAGCGATGCCCAGCATTTTTTGACAGCATCAAGAAGCTCGTTTATGCCCCTTATATTGAGGTAAGTCTCCTGTTGTCCGGCAAATGACATTCCGGGCAGGTCTTCTGCCGTGGCTGAGGAACGCACTGCAACGGGGGTATTCTCCCCACCCAGATCGCCATACGCCCGGCAGATTGCTGCGGCGATCTCCTCCGGAATGGCAGCTTCTGCAAAGAGCTGCTGGATCTGGCGGGACACATCTTCAAGCGTCGCCGGTTGCTCATGAATTGTGGCAGCTGCGGATTTGATAATCTTCCCCTGCAGCCCATGCCCCACTACAAATTGCCGGTAAGCATCGGTCGTGATCTGAAACCCTGGCGGGACAGGAAGGCCTTCCTGTGCCAGACGGGCCAGCGAAGCACCCTTTCCCCCCACCTTCAAGAGCCCGGCAGAGACATCGGTGAGAGGCACAATGAAATTGGATTTTGCTTGCATGGTGTGCTCCTTTTTTTAAACAAAGGGCTTTCACCCTGCCGCTTCACCAAGGCGGAAGTGGTAGATGCGAATTGTTCTGGCCAGTTTCTCAATGGGACGCAGCCAGCGAATGGGAGCCAAGCGCGGCTCATTGGTATCAAAATATCCCCACTCGTCGAGCAGGCGGATCCCGTTTCCCCAGGTTTCAAGTTCCTTTCCGTGCCAGATGCCCCAGTAAGTGCGGAGGCCGAACCTGGCTGTCTGGATGTTGCTCCGCAAAACGTGGATCGGCGAATAAGCGTCGAAAACCAATTGCGCGCCGGGGAAATGATCGCGCAGTGTCGGCACCAGCCATTTGACCTGTGCTTCTTTGAAGTACATGAAAACGCCTTCGGCCAGGAACAGGAAGGGTCGCTCACAATCCCCGCTCACTGCATCTAGCCATGTGTCATCGAGTACGGAGCAACCCAGGAGATGATAACGATCCTTTTCTCCCCCGATCCACTGTCTCCGTTGTTCGATGACCTCTGGCAAATCCAGGTCATACCATTCGACCTGTCCGTTATC
>JBLMZU010000419.1:0-15696 GCA_050258995.1 Bacteroidota bacterium | reverse complement strand
GAAGAAGGCTTCCGGGCTTGTTTTCTTGAGTTTATTGAGCTTGCCGTAATCAGGAGTAGAAATATTCCACGATGAAATATCAATATTGGTTTGGAATCTGGCTATACGGCTGGCATGTTTCGCTATAAGTCCGGCCAGGTAAGCAACCTTCGATGCACAGACAATGGCGGTATCAATTGTGAAAGTCGTCGAATAAACAAAAGATGCCAGTTTTTTGATTCCGCTCACCAATTCAGCATATTCTCCACCGGCACTTGCTCCACGCGTGCCAATCAAACAGGCGGTCTGAAATGAATCCAGGAGAACATCCGTGTGAGTAAGCTCGGACATTCCACGGTAAGCCAACTCTTTTGTGGCCGTCAATTCATAAGTCTTGCATATGAGATCGACATCGGAAGCAACATCGAATAATGCCCCAATATCGAAAAGCTGCTTCGCCATTTCGATGTCTTTTCCCAACCCATATTGGATCCCGGTGGTGTTGGGAGCAAAAGCAGTCATCTTATCTCCCAACAAGCACTCCACCATAGGACAAGTTACATCGGTCATCTGTCCTTCAACCGACAGAATGGCTGTGTCTATGTTTACTTTCTGTAATTGTGGGTACGGATTTTCATCAAACAAGATATCCAGCAAGATATGACTTTCCTTGTTCTGTATCACCGAGTTAAAAAAGAACTTGTAATGTTGCTTGGGTAACTCACCTGGGCGGCGATTCTCCTCATAACGGTAGAAAGCTCCCTGATCAATGACCGATTCAAAAAACGGAAGGAAGTTTTGCGATTTGGGGAGGACAACATCAATGTCAATGGAGAATCGACTCGGCTTTCCGAGCAGTAGTGTCAGGGATGTGCCGCCTTTAAAAATGAAATCCAACCCACTCAATCGCAGATTTTCGACCAAGGTCAGGGCCATGATCATCTTTTCGATCAGGATCGGATCCTTGCCGGCTGCGATCTTCCGATTCTGCATGATCCATTCTTTGGTTCGGGATTGATTCGATATCATTGTTTCCCTTTCCGTTTCGTTTCGAGTTGTATTCCTGTTTTAGTTTGTATAAATTCCTGTAATGTCTTCTCGGCCTTCCTACGGCGGGCATATCGAAACATAGTCCTTTGATTCAACCAATAAGTATTAAAAGCATTTTCATAGATATTTGATAGTTCCACACCCTGGAAGGCAACAAATATGTTTTCATCTACCAGGATATCCACAAGGATCTTCTCCAGTTTTGGAGAAGGGATATGGTTATTTGTCGTGCAAGGAGACTCTGAAATCAAAGGCAACACAATGATCGGGCTTGCTTGTGGAAGGACATAATTTTCCATCAGGCTTCGAGTGGGATCCAGAAAAACCCGGCCTGTATATTTCTCCCTCAAACGGTTAAAAACCGATTCGCACGCATCTTTTTCAGCTTCGACAACAATCAAGTTTTGCCCGGGCTGATGGGTCATGAACTCATGCAGGATTCTTGTTTCCCAGCATAAGTGGTCCAGGTATGGAAACGTTTTTTGAAGAATTTGATGAATTGAAGAAAGCTCCTTAGATGGTGAGTAAAGAAACTTTCTCTTGTTAGCTGCTTGTTCTTTAAATGCATACATCCCAGATCCTAACGGAATGAGGATCTGTTCCTTTTCCAGAGCATACAGAACGCGCCTAAAGAATTGCTCATTGAAATCCTGTGCATGGATCCGATAAAAGTTCCTCAAGTCATTTTTGGCAATGGAAACGCGCTCAGAAAAGGATGCTTTCAATTCCGGGAGATGCAATTGAGTAGAAGTATCATTCATAGCAATCTCTTTCGTAAAACGGCACTTTCTCGTAAATAGTGCCGTTTTACGAAACAGAGCTACTATACCAGAAAATTTGCATAACCGCTACCAAGAAAGCACAGATCCCCTTTCGGATTGTCTAAAGATTATTATCCACTGGGCTGCCTCTCATATGTGCGGTATGAACATCTTCGTCAGTTTGTGCAAGATAGCGGCGTAATACCTGCAGATCTGAATGCCCCATCAATTTTTGCAGGGCAAAGATATCCACACCATTGCGCAACATGATCAGTGCAAAAGCGCGCCGAAAATCATGAGGTGTCGGGATACTCTTTAAACCGACGAGCTCGGCACGTCTTCGCAAAAAGCAGCGCAGGGCGCTATAAGTCATTCTATCCCCATGAACTGACACCCAGAGCGCCGGGTTGTTATCACGCCTGGCACGGAGATAAGCACGGATGGCCCGAATGGTCTTGCATCCCAGAAATACCATGCGCGGCTTGCGACCCTTCCCCTGCCGAATCATGATCGACCCGGTTGCCAGTTCGATGTCTTCCAGATTGATATTCAGGAATTCCTTGGCGCGAGCACCCGTATCCAGGAGACCGAGCATCATCGCCTTATCCCGTACGCCGGCGTAATTACTTTCACAGGTTT
Source organism: Bacteroidota bacterium (assembly GCA_050258995.1). Classification (GTDB taxonomy): domain Bacteria; phylum Chloroflexota; class Anaerolineae; order Anaerolineales; family Villigracilaceae; genus Defluviilinea. Next base: position 13,267 of record JBLMZU010000419.1, on the reverse strand, counting down.
TGAGCAATAGATCGATCTCATCCACATGGATTGGCTCGATGGGTTCGGTAGGCAATTTCGGCGATTTTACCCGGCGAATAGGATTTTTCCATCCTTGTGGCATGATCTCCTCATCTTCGACCCAATAGAGCAAGCTTCGTAGCGGCCGGAAGCAGGCATGGACGCCCCCTGGATTATGGGTTTCAGAGAGTTCAAGGATATATCTTCGGATGAGATCGGTTGTCAACTGGGAAATCTGCGTTAGAGCCTGACCTTCACAGTGTTTTAGGAAGTACTTCAACTTCTTGGTATAGAAATCGATGGTTTCAGGCGATAGACCCTGAGATTTGCGGTCGATCAGAAATGACTCGACCAGGATGGGCAGGTAATCCTGTTGCGAGAGTATGATAATCCCTTGGTCCTGTGTTTTTAAAACAGACATGGTGATCTCCTTTGTCTAGAGACCACCATATATATAGAAGGAACCCCCACTTATTTTTTTGTGCCGAGGGCGAGATTTGAACTCGCGACCAAGGGCTTATGAGTCCCCTGCTCTACCACTGAGCTACCTCGGCGTAGCGGCTTGCGAGAGCGCCGGATATATTACTATGGGATAGTGGGATTGTCAACTCGCGATTGACAGGGGAAGGAACCCCAGAATGCACCTCGAGAAAAACAGTTTTCCTTTATGCTCCCCTTTCGGCACCGCCCGCCAGGGCCGGTGTTCGTGCCCTTCGTGGTGAAAAAACAAGGAGGTCTCTACGATATAATGGAGACAGGAGACGCGCTGGCCATGAAGATCCTTGTATTGGACAACGATTGGACGGAACGCACGCTCATCGAGCAGGCATTGCTGCAGAACGGTCATGAGATCCTGGCGGTTGGGAAGAGCGCGGAGGCCTTGGAGATGCTTCAGCTGGGGGAGATCCGCTTTGTGATCGCCGACCGGGCCAGCACCGACATGGACGGGGAACGCTTCGTCCAGCGCCTGCGGGAAGCCGAGCCTCCCTTTTATATTTACATCCTGCTGCTTACACCCGATTTTCCAGAGACGAATCTTGCCGTGGTCACGGCCGGGGCGGACGACTTCCTGCGGAAACCGTTCGACTTCCTGGGACTGCAGTCACGCCTGCAGGTGGGGGAGCGGATCCTGGGGATGAGCGATCACCTGACTGTGGCAAAGGACACGCTCGAACGGGTCGCCATGTTCGACACGCTGACGGGTGCGCTGAACCAGCGGGCCTTTGTCAGATATTCGCATGGCGAGCTGGAACGGGCCCGGCGCGCCCAGGTCCCGCTCAGTTTAATTGCGCTGGACATCGATAACTTCAAATCCATCAACGAGAAATTCGGTGAGAACATAGGCAACGACGTGCTGACGGTTGTGGCCAGGGGAATCCGCGAGAAGAGCCGCCCGTACGACGGTGTGGGGCGCTATGAGGCCGACACCTTCCTGCTCATCCTGCCGGGCGTGATCAGCCAGGACGCCGAGCGCATCGCCGGCCGGATCCTGAGCACCGTCCTCAACACCGAGATCTCCCTCCTGGACGGGACCCTGATCCATGTGAAGTTGAGCGCCGGGATCGCATCCTCGATCCACATCACGGCCTCGACCGAGATCCAGCTTCTGATCGACAAGTCCATCGAAGCCTTGAGCCAAGCCAAGCGCGAGGGCGGCAACCGGGTGGCTGTCGTGGTGATATAAGCCTGTGAAGGCCGCAGATTCCCCCAGCTCAATCTTCACGAGGGATCAACGTAGCACCCACTGGAACAAAACCAATGCCAGGATTCCCACCACAATCGTGAGCAGGGTATTCCGGCTGTACCAGGCCACGACGATGGCAACCAGCCCGGACAGCAGGCGGACATTGGTAAGCGAAAGGTCCAGCGTGCCATTGTGCAGGAACAGCTCGGGGAAAACGATCGCCGACAGCACCGCCGGGGGCACGTAGTGCAGCGCCCTGCGCACCGTTTCCGGGACATGGAATTTCCCAAACAAATAAATGAACGAGAAGCGGATCCCGAACGTGATCAGGCCGCCCAACAGCAACACCAGCCAGACGTTCATACGATCTCCTTGGGCGACTGTCTCGCCTCCAGGAACGTCCCGACCACAATCCCCACCAGCGCGGCAACGATCAGGCCCAGTTTATAGGGCAGCGAGTAGGCGACCAGGGCAGTCACACCCGCCGATAACGCCGACGCCACGGCCGGCCTGGTTTTCAGGGCGGGTACGACCATGGCAATGAACGTCAGCGGCAGGGCAAAAGCAAGCGGCCATGACTCCGGAATGGCGGAACCGAGGAAGATCCCCAGGGCCGTGCTGACCTGCCAGGTGAACCAGAGCGAGAAGCCCGCTGCCAGGTAGAACCAGTGACCGGATGGGGTCACGCCCTCGGTCTCGTAGTGGAGGACGGTCGGTGCGTAGGCCTCATCGGTGAGCAGGTAGCTCAACAGCACCTTCCAGCGCATGGGCAGCGCGGAGACATACGGGGCCAGCGAGGCGGAGTAAAGCATGTGCCGCAGGTTGACGACCGCGATCGTCAGCACGATGACAAACCCCGGCGCGGCCTCGTGAAAGAGCTGCGTCGCGATGAACTGGGCCGACCCGGCAAACACGATCGACGACATCATCTGCGACTGGACCGGGGACAATCCCGAGGCAAGGGCCAGCGCCCCGTAGATCATGCCAAAAGGAAAGACCCCCACCAGCAGCGGGAACTCTGCCCGCAGCCCTGCCATAAAATTATCTTTTCGAGTTGACATCGATGTTCTCATTGAATGAATCTATCAGTGCTCACCTGCCCCGGCAGTCGGTGCCGGGGACTTGCGCTCTTCGCAACGACAGATTTTAGGAAGAAAGAATGAGCCTGGCGGCGCGCTGTCCGCTTTCGACGGCGCCTTCCATAAATCCCTGCAGCGGGGTGGCGTGCTCGCCGGCAAAGAACAGGCGGCCTGCAGGGCTCATCAGCGACTGCCAGTAGGCCGTCACCTGGCCGGGTGCGAGGGCCATGTAGGAACCGCGCGTGAATTCTTCATTCGGCCAGGCGACCGTGGCCGTGTGCTCGATCAGCTCCGAGGAGCCGGGAAAAAGCTTTTCGATCTCATTGACAGCCAGCCGGATCCGCTCCTGATCCGATACTGCAGAGAGCCTGGCTGCGGGTTCGCCGCCGGTATAGATCGTGAGTATCCCGTCATCGCTCTCCACGTGGCTGGTGGCGTGCCAGGTGTGGACGATGGGCGCATCGGTCACCAGGCGGCCGTTCCAGCCCCTGTCCTTCCAGAAGCGCTTTCGATATTGGACCAGGACCTTGGTCACCGCCCCGTACGAGACTTCATTCAGCATGCGCTGGTACAGGGATGGAAGCGATCCAGCGAAGTCGACACGCCGCGCCATTGTGAGGGGGATTGCCAGGACCGCAAATGAAGAATGAAGAGTTCGATAGGTATCGTTCTGTTTGTAGGTCACCGCTACTTCATCTGGCAGCAGGCGGATGGAAGTCACAACCGCCTGCATGCGCACATCGGGCAGAGCATCGGCCAACGCACAGGGGATGCGGTCGTTGCCGCCAATCACGCTGTAGTTCTCGCCGCGGAGGCCCGTCATGTAGTACATGGCCGCGTTGCGCGCCAGGTCGAGCAGCGAGAAGTGCTCCGGCTCGGTCGTATATTCGGCACGGATGTGCTGGCTGAAATGATTCTTCGCCAGGGGATGGACATCGAGCGAATGGATCCAGTCGAAGGCGGACTGCCGGTCGAGGCTCGACGCCTCATGCGCCGCCTGAGGCTGTTCCGGGTCCGGGACGAGTCTCCCCATCTCTGCCAGCGCCTGCCAGATCCGGTCGACCTCTCCACGCAGATCGGCTCCCCATACTGCACTGTCGGATAAATGTCCCGACCTGCCTTCCAGGAAGGCCCAATCCTCGTTCTGACCCTGCCAGGGTCCCACGCGTCCCAAAGGCAGATCGAACTCTCTAGCATACGAAAGCATGCGAGTATGACTCTCTTCGATGAACTCACCGCCCCCCTCGGCCACCTGCCCATGTAGAAAACTGCGCACGCTGTAGACCCGGCCTCCCACGCGCGGCCGCGCTTCGAGCACGGTGACCTTCCACCCAGCGCGCTGCAGCTCATAGGCTGCAGCTAGCCCCGCCAACCCAGCGCCGATGACCGTGACTGTTCGATGGTTCAACTCCATAAATTTGCTCCTCCATCCCGGTGAGATTGGCCGATTATAACAAGACGGACCTTACGTCACCCTTCGGGGTTGGAGAGTTCCTTTCCCATGATCTGGAAGCAGGTCACACCAGGGGAAATTTAATGCACCATGATCGACACGTAAAATATTTCTTCGGGTTGATGAGGGATCGCAGCATACAACTTTTGCTGTAAAAAAATGACTATTTCTCTTCCGTCCCATCAGATGAACTGCTCTTTACTCTCTATTGTCTGCTCCCCCTATTCGCTCCTTCGCAGGAACTCGCGTATTGAAATCGATGCGGCCGCCCCCTCTCCGACTGCCGAGGCGACCTGCTTGGTGCTTCCATGGCGTACATCACCAGCAGCGAAGATGCCGGGAACACTGGTCTCGAACGGCAGCGGCTCGGCGATCTCCTTTTCGTGCGAAAGGTCATGGCCAGTCATCAGAAAGCCGTAGCGGTCCCGATAGACGTAGTCTTTCATGAAATCCGTGTTTGGAACCTGGCCAATAAAGATAAATGCCGCGGCCGGGTGCAGATCCTCCGTTTCCCCGGTGAGCTGGTTGCGGACCTTCACCGTCTTGAGCTTGGAGTCCTGACCTTCAAGCGCCTCCACGGCCGTGTGATAGCGCACCTGAACCCGCGAGCCCGGCTCATTGACCTTCTCGATGGCAAAACGGCTGGCGGTCAGCCTGTCGCCCCGCACCAGCATGATGACCTTGTCGGCAAAGTTGGTCAGATGCAGTCCCTCCTCGACCGCCGAATTGCCGCCGCCAACCACAACGATCTCCTGTGCGCCCTTATAAAAGGGACCATCACACGTGGCGCAGAAGTGAACCCCGGCGCCGATGTAATCATCCTCGCCCGACACTTCCAGCCGGCGGTAGGAGGCGCCGGTCGCGACCAGCACCGCCCGGGAATGATAATGTTTTCCATCCGACGTGTAGACTTCGTGATAGCCCTCCTCCATTGCCAGCCGTTCCACGTCCACGGCCTGCAGGATCTCCACCTGGAAGCGCCGCGCCTGCTGGGTGACGCGCTCGGAAAACTCCTGGCCACTGATACCTTCCGGAAAACCGGGAAAGTTATCCAGTCCCACGGTGATGCCAGCCTGCCCGCCCAGGCCGGAGCGCTCGATCAGCAGCACGTCCGATCCCTCACGCGAGGCATAGATCGCGGCCGTCAGACCGGCAGGTCCGCCTCCGATGATGATCAGGTCGTAATACGTCTTTTTCGCCTCGGTGCTCAATCCAAGTTTTCTGGCAAGCTCGGCGTTGGTCGGCTCGATCAAAAAGGTGTCGTCCTCGAACACGATCATCGGGATGATGCGCTTGCCATTGTTCCTTTGCAGGACATACTCCTCGCCTTCCTTATCCTGTTCGATGTCCACCCAGCGATACGGGATGAACTGCTCGCCCAGGAACTTCTTGGAACGGCGGCAATCGGGGCACCAGTAGGCGCCATAGACGGTCACTTTTGGGTCAACCATGGGTCATCTCCTTGTATTTTCTCTCCGCTTTTGACGTGGGAAGCAGCGTTGTTATTTCCCCACAGGAATGGAAAAATGGATTACCGGATTATTAACAGATGGCATGGGAACATGATTTTCTTATATCAGCCCTGCGGGGTTCCAACTATGATTCTTCCTGCCCTAAAAAATTCCACCCCTTCGAAAGTGATGTTGAAGGGAATTCAACAATCCTGAAGGGATGGTATCGTGGGGTTTAACGGGCGTAGGGTATTACGACAGCGGATGCCACCGGAAGGACAGGAGCAGGGCGAGGATGGCCAGGATCGCGGCAATGGCGGTAAAGAAGGCCGTGATCTCGGTCGTCTGGCGGGTGGTGACCAGGTAGGTCGGCAGGTTCTGGAAGACACTCTCCAGCTCACTGGCGCTCGATGCGGCATAGTACTCGCCGCCGGTCACATCCGCGATCTGCTTGAGGGTTTCCTCGTCGATCTCCCGGCGGAAGCCGCCGCCCTGTCCAAACCCGAATCCCAATCCTCCGCCGTCGAATGCTCCCTCCTGGAACTGCGCGCCGCAGTCCATGATGGAGTTATTGCTGTTGGTGCCGAAGCCGATTGTGTAGACCCGGATGCCGCGCGCCGCAGCCTGCTGGGCGGCCGTCAACGGGAAGGGGCCTGCGTTGCTGGCGCCGTCCGTCAACAGGACGATGATGTGCGGGACGTATTGTTGGGCCGGCGGGGGCGGCGTGTCAGCTGCCTGGCTGATATCGCTGGGCTTGACCCGGTTGTCCACTTCGGCGATCGCATCGATGGACCGCAGGATGGCGCTCCCGATGGCCGTGCGGCGGGCCGGGGCCAGGCTCTCCACCGCCGCATCCAGTGAGCGGACGTTGTCGGTGGAGGGCTGGATCAGCTCGGCAAAGCCGGCAAAGGCTACAATGCCGATCTGCCGTCCCTTGATCTTCGAATGGATGAAGGATTCGGCTGCCTTCTTGGCGGCTTCCAGGCGATTTGGCTTGATGTCGTTCGAGCACATGCTCCTCGAGACATCGATCGCCATAATGACAGTGGCCTTGTTCGACGGCACCGTGACCGTGGCCGACGGACGCGCCATGGCAACGATCAGACTGGTCAGGGCAAGCAGGAACACGACGAAGGGAAGATGACGCCTCCAGCGGGATTGGTGGGAGGCTGCCTCACGCACCAGAGCCAGGCTCGAGAAGCGAACCGTGTAGCGCCTGCGACGCCGCAGCAGCCAGACATACACAATGACAAAGATCGGTATCAGTACCAGTAAAAACAATGACCCGGTCCACAGAAAATTCATCTCTCGACTCCTGTAACCAGCCTACAGTCGTAACCTGATCGACCTGTCAGAAAATGGTGCCTGCAATTCATGATTTGCTCTCCGCATCTGGCGAGGGAACTCCTGGCACTAGGGCACACGCCCAAACCAGAGAAGGGACAGGACGCCACCGATCAGAAATGCCAGCAAACCCACACCGGCAAATAAGGAGGTGATCTCCATCTCCTCCGTCTTGACCGACAGCTTCGGTTTTAGATCGCTATAGATCTTGAAAAGCTCCTGCTCGTTGGCGGCACTGTAATAATTGCCGCCGGTGTCCTCGGCAATGGAGCGCATCAGGGGCTCGTTCAGCGCCGAGTGGACCTTGAAGCCATCCACAGTAATATCCGACCCTGCCGTGCTGCCGACGCCCACCGTGTAGATGCGCACACCCAGGTTGGCGGCGATGTCGGCGGCCTGCATGGGGTCGGGCTCCGTATTATTCTCACCATCGCTCAACAGCACCACCACAGCCGATGGATACCATCCCTGCGGCGAAGGGACTGTTTCCTGGGGGCCTGCGTTCCCACCATCGGTCTTCAGGATGGGAGGGTCGCCGGCATCGATGGCGATCGTATTGAGGGCCACCAGGATGCCGTTGCCCAGGCTCGTACTCCGGCGAGGGAGCAGTCGCTCGATGGTGGCCAGAGTCTGCTGGTGATCGTTGGTGGGAGGCTGGACGGTTAGGCCGCCGTCGCTGAAGGCCACCACGCCGATCGAGACGCCCGAAGGCTGGTTGTTCACGAACTGGGAGGCGGCCGCCTTGGCGGCTTCCATGCGAGTCGGCTGCATATCCTGAGCCGCCATGCTGCCAGAGACGTCGAAGCTCAGGATCACCGTCCCTTCGAGGCGCGGCAGGCTGACGGTGGCCTGCGGCCGGGCCGCCGAGAGGATCAGGACCGCGATCCCACTCAAAAGCAGGAGGACCGGGATGTGGCGGGACTTTCCAGGCACGCTGCCACGGGCATCGCGCAGCAGTCCCATCGTTCCGAAGCGGGCGGCTGCATTTCGTCGCTGCCGCTGGACCCGGAAATAGATCACGAACAGGAGCGGGATCAAGACCAAAAAGATCAGCAGATCAGACCAGATGAACGACATTCCTATCCGATCCTTCGCAGCTTTTCGCGCTGCTTTGCAAAGCGGACAATGGAACGGACCATGTCATCGCCCGTCGAGAGCGACAGCATATCCACGCCGGCCCGCTTGAACGACTGCTTCAAATTTTCCTCGCGCTGCAGCATGGCTGCCTGGTAATTCCTGCGAAACTTCTTATCACGCGTATCCACGTACAATTGCTCGCCAGTCTCGGCATCCTCCATGACCATGACGCCCACATCTGGCAGATCCATCTCGGCCGGGTCAGAGAGGCGGATGGCAATGACCTCGTGTCGCTGGTGGAGCAGGCTGAGCGGTGCCTCCCAACCCGGCGCGCTGATGAAATCCGAAACGACGAAGATCAGCGAGCGTCGCTTGATGGAATTCAGGGCGCTTCTCAGCACCAGTCGAAGATCGGTGACCGGGACATGCGAGAGACGCGGCTGCCTGAGCATTTCATTGATCAGGCGCAGGACCTGGATCCGCCCGCCGCGGGCCGGGACCATTTTCTGGAGGCCGTTCCCATAGATCATCGCCCCGACGCGGTTCCCATGCCGGGTCAGCACACGCGCCATCGCGGCGACAAAGTCGATTAATACCGTGCGCTTCTCACTCTGCGGCTGGAGCGTCCCGAAATCCAGGGAGGGACTCATATCCAGGATGAACCAGGCCGAGACCTCGCGATCCTCCGTGTACTGGCGGATGTACGGGGTCTGCATGCGGGCGGTCACATTCCAGTCGATGTAGCGGATGTCGTCCTCGGCCTGATACTCGCGCAGGTCGGCAAAGTCCACGCCGAAGCCGTAGAAGAGCGAGCGGTAGTTGCCCTGCAGCAACCCGTCCAGGCGGCGGATGACCTTCCAATCGAGACGCTGGAGGACGCGCTCAGGCGTTGCTTCGGACGTCGAAATGCTCATGTAAAGGCACCACAGGGATCGGAATGCGGTCCAGGATCTTATTCAGCAGGCTGTCGCTGTCGATATTGTCCGACAACGCTTCGTAGGTCAGGACGACGCGGTGTCGCATGACGTCCAGGGCCATGTCGAGAACGTCCTGTGGAAGGGCGTATTTTCGACCGCGCACAAATGCCAGGGCGCGGGCAGTCAGGATCAGATTGATCGAGGCACGCGGGCTGGCACCGAACATGATGTAGCGCTTCAAATCCTTCAAACCGACCTGCTCCGGCTCGCGGGTCGCGGTCACCATGCGAACGGCGTATTCCATGAGCGCCGGGTCCACATAAACCTTGTCCGTCTCCTTTTGGATCTCGAGCAGCTGATCGGTGGTCAGCACTTTTTGCATTACCTGCAGGGCGCCGGTCATGCGCTCTACGATCACGAATTCCTCGGTTGCGCTCGGGTAGCCCACCAGGACTTTCATCATAAAGCGGTCCACCTGCGCTTCAGGCAAAGCATAGGTTCCTTCGGTCTCGATCGGGTTCTGTGTGGCAAGCACCAGGAAGGGATTCGGCACCTTGTAGGTCTCGCGGCCGATGGTCACCTGTTTTTCCTGCATCACTTCGAGCAGGGCGCTCTGCACCTTGGCGGGAGCACGGTTGATCTCGTCTGCCAGGAGCAGGTTGGTGAAGACGGGACCCAGGGAGGTCTCAAAGGAGCCGGTCTTCTGGTTGTAGATTCGCGTCCCGACCAGGTCCGCAGGCACGAGGTCCGGCGTGAACTGGATGCGCTTGAACTCCCCGCCGATCACATCTGCCATCGTCTTGATTGCCATGGTCTTCGCCAGACCCGGCACACCTTCCACAAGGATGTGACCGCGCGCCAGCAAGGCAACGACCATACGCTCAAGCATGTGGTCCTGCCCGACGATGACCTTCTTCACTTCATATAAGACCTTCTCCATCGGTGTGCGATTCTCTGATCTTTCGTTTGGCATCATCCTGTACTCCTTATAAAATATCCGTTCGTTTCCGCCATTACGCGAGTAACGCATTTTCTCAGGCCTGATATTCCGTCCCTCTTTCTCAATAGGGAGGCAGACCGCCGCCTCCGCCTGCAGCAACATTGATGGGTACTGCAAAGCCAATGCCGATGAAGAAACTGTCCTTGGTCGGGTTGACAATGCCGGTGACCACGCCCACGACGTAACCACTGCTATTCAACAGGGGACCTCCCGAGGTGCCGGGGTTGACCGCGGCATCGATCTGGATCAGTCCGCTGATCGGTTTCGGATGCCCCTGCGGATGATAGACCCGGTCAAAACCCGAAATCACACCGGCGCTCATGGAGCTATACAGGCCAAAGGGATTTCCAACGACATAGGCCTCATCCCCCACACGAAGGGCCCCCGGATTGCCGATCGTGGCAGGCACCAGGATCTGGGGCAGAACCGAGGAACTGACCATGGCTATATCGATGTCAGGATTGGTAAAAACCACCTTCCCCTCCGCCTTGGTCCCATCGGCAAAGGTCAGGGAGATCTTCGTCGCATTGTCCACCACGTGCAGCGCTGTGAGGATCTGCCCGTCGGCGTTGATGACCGTGCCGCTTCCGAGGCTCATATCCGCTTCCCCGTTTTCACCCGGTCTTTCCGTCTCAATCAGGACAAGGGACGGCTGGATGATCTGATAGACGCCAACCGAATCAGGGGGACGCGGGGTGGCGGACGCCATCGCGTTTGCCACGACTTTATCCACTTCAGAGCGTGTCAGTTGTTGATTGGGGGTGAGGGCACTGTAGATGAACAGTGCCAGCAGGGCCGCCAGTACACCTGAGAGGAACGGCATGAGCCAGCGCAGGCGTGACCCAAGGGCGGAAAACCGCTTTCTGAATTTCTCTCTACCAGTTAAGGAGGGGTCGTTCATCGCCATCCATTCGCCATAAGGTACACCTCTAAAAAATAATCCATGAGGAGTTTCGCAAGGACCTCCCCACCCCAATCTTACAGGTAAATCCCATATATTCGATGAGACAGGAATTAGAAACCGATGGAGGAAACGCAGTTAAGTGGTCTTTTAAGGTAATACGACGCAACGGTTGGAATAATACTTACCCAACGATTGACATACTTTTTGCCCGTCAATTCATTTCTTTGTCTGACAACATCTCCAGCAGGGCTCTCAACCCGAGCAGGTAAGAGCGCCAGCCAAAACCCACCACCTTCCCCCGGCAGACAGCCGAGATCATGGAGACATGCCGGAATTCCTCCCGGGCATAGACGTTCGATAGATGGACCTCGACCACGGGAATCCCGATCGCGCTGATCGCATCCCGCAGCGCAATCGAGGTATGGGTATACCCGCCGGGATTGAAGACCACGCCGTCAGCCCAGGTACGTGCATCCTGCAGCGCATCGATCAGATCGCCCTCGTGGTTCGACTGCTTGCAAACCAGCTTGACATGGTACTCGTTCGCCAGCTCGACCAGCCGGGCGTTGATATCCACCAGGGTCAGCGCGCCGTAGATCGCAGGCTCGCGCGTGCCAAGCAGGTTCAGATTGGGACCGTGCAGGATCAATATTTTCACCGAGGCTCCTTTGGACGATGGACAAACGATCACTCTTCCAGCACCGCTTCTAAATCTGTGACTTCCACCAACTGGACTTTGCCAATCTCGACCGGCAGCGCAAAGCGGATGCTTGCGGCGTTCTTCTTCTTATCCACCCGCATTGCACGCAGGATCGCGGTGAGGGGCAGGTTACCCGGGATTTTAACAGGCAATCCATATCCGAATAATACCCCTGAGATCGTATCGCTCAATCCCGGTTGGGCGATCCCGATCCGTTCGGCATACCGGGATTCCATCGCCATGCCAATGGCGACAGCCTCTCCGTGGCGCAGCTGGAACTGACTGGCCAGCTCCACGGCATGCCCGACCGTGTGACCCAGATTCAGGGCCGCGCGAATCCCCCTTTCATAAGGATCCTCTTCGATCACTTTGATCTTGACTGCCATGGCACGCCTGACAACCTGTTCCAGGTTATTTCTGACCCAGTCCCATCCACAGGCACACAAGGCAAACAATCCGGGGTCCGAGATCACGCCATGCTTTATCACCTCCGCCATACCGGAGATGAGCTCCCTTTGCGGCAGGGTAGCGAGGAAACGGGGATCTGCCAGCACCAGTTTGGGTGGATAAAACGAGCCGATCAGGTTCTTGCCCTGCGGCAGATCAAAGCCGGTCTTGCCGCCAAGCGAGGCATCCACCATGGAAAGCAGGGTGGTCGGCACACAGATCCACTGGATGCCGCGCATGTAGGTGGCAGCGGCAAAGCCTGCCATGTCGCTGATCACACCGCCGCCAAGCGCAATGACCGTGCTCCTGCGGTCCAGGCCGTTCTCCAGAAAGGCATCCCACAGATGGGAAATGGTATTCAGGTTCTTGTGATCCTCGCCGGCAGGAACCACCATGGCCTTCGCCTCGAGCCCGGAGGATCGCAAAATCGATTTAACGTTTTCGAGATGATATCCTGCCACGTTTTCATCGGTGACGATCAACGGGTTCTGTATTTTATAGGATGGATTGTCGGCACCTGTATGTGATGCAAGTATCCGCCCGGCGTGGTCCACGAATACGTCATATTCACCCATTGCCGACAGATGGAAGCGTCCGAGCGCTGTTTGGATTTGCACGGACAGCTCTTCAGGGGACTGGTTCGCATCGAAACGCAAGGGGAAAGAGTCGTAGTGTTCTCTCCGCCTGGCGAGCAGGGAGGATAACCTTTCATGCAAGTCGCCTGCCAGGAGGGGCCGCTTATTTGATTCAGAACCAAGCCTTTCGAGCAGGGTATCCAGTTCGGCTGCCAGGAAGATGATGTCTCCCTGGCTCTCCACCAATGTCCGGTTTTCCTGCCGCAGCAAAGCGCCGCCGCCCAAGGCGATCACACTATCGGGTCGGCTGACAATCTCTTGTAATGTTGCTGCTTCCAGGTCGCGGTAGCCCGGCTCCCCTGCCTCCATCATGATCTGGGAGATCGGCCTGCCCGCCTTGGATTCGATCACCTGATCCACGTCCACGAATGGCAGATGAAGATCGCGCCCGAGGGTTTTTCCGACCGTGGATTTTCCTGCCCCGACAGGGCCATAGAGAAAGATGTGCATAAGAGTGTCCTGTGTGGTAATCAAGCAAGGCTGAGTTATGCCCAGAAGATGTGAGGCATGTTATCCATTTGCAGGTCATCCAGTGTCGCTTGGCGCAGGCTGTTGAAACGCGGCTTCATTTCATTC
>JBLMZU010000418.1:0-8263 GCA_050258995.1 Bacteroidota bacterium | reverse complement strand
GCTCCGGTTTTAATCGGCGCTGGTGGACGCGTACCTCCATCAACTATCATCGAAGATGATGCTACCGGCGATGTGGAAACCAGCGGCGTTTTCGACCCTGCAAGCGATGGTATTGATTTCTACGAAAGCCTGGAGGGCATGCTGGTCCAGTTAAACGATGCGGTTGCTGTGGGTCCCACGAGTGACTTCGGAAGTAATCACGAAATCCCTGTCGTTGGTGATAATGGCGTAAATGCAAGTGTCCGCACCGCGCGTGGCGGCGTCATTATCCAATCCATCGATTTCAACCCGGAACGCATCATCCTGAACGACTGGATTTCCGGTGGCCCTACTCTGCCGCCTTTGAATGTCGGAGACTCCTATCCCGGAACGACAGTGGGCGTCATGGATTACAGCTTCGGAAACTATAAGCTGCAGGTAATCTCACTTCCGCCTCTGTCTGATAATGGACTACAGCCGGAGGAGACTACAGCTGCAGGGCTGAATCAGTTATCTACTGCCACATTCAATGTGGAAAACCTGTCTCCCAATGATCCACAGACCAAGTTTGATAGGCTGGCAGGCCTGATTGTCAATAATCTGAAAGCACCCGATGTTCTAGCCATTGAAGAAATTCAGGATAACAATGGCGCCCCGGCATCCGGACAATGCCCGGCGGTTGCCGATGGCACTGTCGATGCTACTCAGACATGGAGTATGTTGATCGCTGCGATCCAAAGCGCGAGCGGATTGACCTATGAATACCGCCAGATCGATCCACAGGATTGTACGGATGGCGGCGCCCCGGGCGGGAATATTCGCCAGGGCTTCCTCTTCCGCACCGATCGCGGGCTGAGCTTTATCGATCGCCCCGGTGCATCAGCAACCACTGCAAATGCTGTTGTAGGCAGCGGCGCCGGCGCTCAGCTACTTTATAGCCCGGGACGCATCGAGCCGACGAATACCGCCTTCAATACAAGCCGCAAGCCACTGGCAGGTGAGTTCCTGTTCAACGGACACCACTTGTTTGTGGTTGCCAACCACTTTAATTCAAAGGGCGGCGATAATGCATTGTTCGGTCATTTCCAGCCGCCGACTCGCAGTAGTGAAGTGCAGCGTCATAAACAGGCGCAGGTTGAGCACGATTTCATCAACGCCATTGTGACTGCCGACCCGAATGCCAGTGTTGTTGTCATGGGCGACCTCAATGACTTCGAGTTCTCGGACACTGTATCCATTCTCAAAGGCACACCTGGCATCTTGAATGATCTAATGGATACTCTGCCTCTGAACGAGCGATATAGCTATGTGTTTGATGGCAATTCACAAACTTTGGACCATACTCTTTTCAGCAACATTTTATTCAGCACGCGCCCCTTTGTTTACGATGTCGTACATGTGAACTCTGAATTTGCGGATCAAGCCAGCGACCATGAGCCTCAAGTGTCGCGTATTACACTCAATGATCCGCCAACGGTGGATGGGGGTGGTCCCTATAGTGTGGTGGAAGGTCAATCTGTCAGCGTTTCTGCAACGGGAACCGACCTGGAGAATGATCTGAAAGGCGAGCCCCTCACCTATGCCTGGGATCTCGACAACGATGGCTCGTTTGAGACACCCGGACAAAGTGTTCTCTTCACAGCGCCTGCCAACAGTGCGCCAGCCACCTATACGATTAAAGTTCAGGCCACGGATAATGGCGGTTTGACCGCGGTCGACACTGCAACGGTCAGCGTCCTTTACAATTTCAATGGTTTCTTCCAGCCTGTGGATAATCTACCCGTGTTCAATTCAGTGAAGGCCGGCCAAGCGATCCCGGTAAAGTTCAGCCTGACCGGTGATCAAGGTTTGAATATCTTTGATACAGGTTATCCCAAGTCGGAAAGCATTGCATGCAATTCCACGGATCCAGTGGACGGTATTGAAGAAACGGTTGCAGCGGGTGGAAGCAGCCTGTCCTATGATCCAATCTCCGATACGTATACTTATGTCTGGAAAACGGATAAGGCATGGGCGAGTACCTGTCGCCAGCTGGTTGTAAAATTGAACGACGGCTCGTTCCACCGGGTGAACTTCAAGTTCACCAAGTAGAATTTTAGATCGATGAAGTCATAAAATAAGAGCTGCACTGGCAAAGTGCGGCTCTTATTATTTAATGTTCACATGGAATATAACTGCAGATCATTAATTCCACCTCAGATGTCCTAACCCCATGGCTGATCGTGACTAACACCGTACAGGCTTATCCTTTTTGTGCATACACCTGCGGATTGACGCAATTCGGCAGCCGCTCTCCATTCAATCCGGCGATCAAATTCTGCGCCGCCATCCAGGACATCTGGTCGCGGGAGCTTTTGCTGGCGCTGGCAATATGCGGGACGACGATCACGTTATCCAGTTTCAGCAGCGGACTATCGAGCGGAATGGGTTCCGGTTCGGTCACATCCAGGCCGGCACCGAAGATGCGGTTTGCTTTCAAAGCTTCATACAGGGCCTGAGGATCAACGACAGGTCCGCGTGCCGTATTAATCAATACCACAGTGTGCTTCATTTTTGATAGGGCTTTTGCATCGATCAAATGGTGAGTATCCGAAGTCAACGGGGTGTGGATCGAGATGAAATCTGATTCTGTTAGCAGGGTCTCGAGATCCACGCGCCTCGCTCGGAGCGCAGGGAATGATTCGGCCTCCTTCGCATCGTAGTAGATCACCTGCATATCAAATCCGGAAGCACGTTGAGCAACAGCCTTGCCGATGCGTCCGAAGCCGATCAGGCCCAGGGTGGCACCTTTGATGTCAACGCCAAGCAGAAGCCTGGGCCCCCAGGTCTTCCATTTCCCATCCTGCACGAAGCGTTCCGCCTCCGGGATGCGGCGGGCAACAGCCATCAGCAGCGCAAAGGCAAAGTCGGCGGTGGCATCGGTCAGCACATCGGGCGTATTGCCGACGGGGATTTTACGAGTGGTAGCGGCGGGCACATCGATGTTATCGAATCCCACAGCATGGTTGCTGATGACCCTGAGCTGTTCGCCGGCGGTATCCATCACATCTCTGTCCACGCGATCGGTCAGTAAACACAACAGGCCGTCAACGCCTTGTACATGCTTTAATAATTCATCGTGACGGGGCGGCAGATCCTCCTGCCACAGGTCCACTTCGCAGAACTCACGGATCACATCCAGGCCTTTGTCAGGAATGGCCCTTGTCACAAATACTTTAGGCTTCGACATTGTTGCTCCGGTTCGGGTTTCTGATTATGATAACAGAGATGGACATGAATCGCTTCACCACACACAGTCTGCAGGATCCGCGCATCCTGCGCATCCTGGCGGCTGCCATCGATGCAGTGGATCCGTATCTGGTCGTCCGGCGAAATCTTCCAAAGCTTGAGGGACAGGTTTTCGGTCTCGGCATTGGGAAGGCTGCCCTCCCGATGATGGACGCGCTTGTGGATGAAATTCCCCTGGCAGGCGGCCTGGCTGTGACAAAGTTCGCATCGGACGCCCGCCGGGCCTACACCGTTATGGAGGGCGGGCACCCCATCCCGGATGAGCGCTCGCTTCGAGCGGGGGAACGCGTGTTGGAATTTGTGTCATCTCTGCGTGATGATGATACCCTGATCTGCCTGATCTCCGGCGGCGGCTCTGCCCTTGTGACCGCGCCGCTCGTTCCACTGGAGGACCTGCAGACGCTGACTTCCCTGCTTTTGGCCAGCGGTGCGCGCATCGACGAGATCAACATCCTGCGACGGCAGCTCGACCGTATCAAGGGAGGTGGACTGGCGTGGGCGACAAAGGCAAAAATCATCAGCCTGATCCTGTCAGACGTGGTCGGTAATCCGCTGGAGACGATCGCATCGGGCCCAACAGTGCCTGACCCGACGACGAAGATGGACGCGGTCGATGTCTTGAAGAAATATGATCTGATGTACCGGCTGCCAAATTCGGTACGAGAAATCGTCGAGTCCAGCAGCCCGCTCCTGGAAGGTCAGCAATCTGCAGGACTCCCTAATGTTCAAAACATGATCATCGGCGATAACAGGCTTGCCGCCACGGCAGCGCTTGAACAGGCCAAGCAGGAAGGGTTTGATGCCAGTATTCTTATGAACGATCTACAGGGGGAAGCACGGGAAGCGGGTGCGATGCTGGCAGGGCGGCTGCGAGTCGAAACACCCAAGCGGGCGCGTCCGTTTTGCCTGATCGCAGGAGGCGAGACAACAGTGACGATGAAGGGAAATGGGAAAGGGGGCAGAAATCAGGAGCTGGCGTTAAGTGCGGTGAGCGAATTGAGCGGCCTGGAAAATGTCATGCTGATCGCACTGGCCACAGACGGGGACGATGGTCCCACCGACGCGGCGGGCGCGGTGGCGACAGGAGAGTCCGCTCAACGGGCGGCAGCGCTTGGGTTGGACGCAGCAGCTTATCTGTCCCGAAATGACTCGTATCCTTTTTTTCAGGAATTGGGCGATTTGATTAAAAGCGGCCCCACCGGGACAAACGTCAACGATCTGACTTTTTTGTTCGCTACCTGAGCGCGTCTTCGATCACCTGCCGCAGGGAGGCGCTATCCAGATCCTTTTTATCGACGAAGGCAACTGCACCGGCCGACAGCGCCTGCTTGCGAAATCCGCGATCGGGATAGGCGCTGACCACCACCATCCGCGTGGAGGGCGACACATTGCGCAGCTGGCGGGCACATAGAATCCCATCCTCGTTCTCCAGTACCACATCGATCAGTGCCAGCCGGGGTCGAATCTGTTGCCCCAGGTTGATCGCCTCGGAGATGTTCCCGGCCTCATAGAGGATGGAGGTCGGACAGATCTTCCCGATCAGACGGGTGAGCTGCTGCCGGTAGCGTATATTGTCATCCACGACCAGGACGATCAGATCCTGGTCGTTCCTTTGCTGGAGCGGCTCAAGCTCACGCGTCTCCTGTCCGCTGATGGCAAGAAGCTCCGGGTGGCGCAAGGCATAGTGCACGGCCTTGAGGCGGCTGTCCACCCCAAGCACCCGGTACAGCGCCGTGAGATGGTTCTCGACCGTCTTGATACTGATTTCCAATGTCTGGGCAATATGCCGGTTATCCAGCCCCTGGGAAAGCAAGCGGAGCAGCTCACGCTGACGGCGGGTCAGCCAGATGGCAGCAGGCGGCACTGATGCAGCGCGCTGGTGAGCAAGTTTGCCTACCAGGCTGCCCGAGATCCAGCGTTCACCTCCCAGGATCCTCTGGGTCGCCAGCTGCAGGTCGGCAAGCGGCTGGTCCTTCATGTGGTAGCCATCCGCGCCGGCATTAAGCAGACCCGTCACATACGTTTCATCGTCATAGGCGCTGACGATAAGGATTTTCATGAGCGGCCGCTCGGCCTTGAGCCGCCGTACGGCCGAAATGGGCTCAAAATCGGGCATATTGGCATCCAACACCAGCAGGTCTGGCTCGAGGTGCGCGATCGCGTCCGTTAATTCCTGTCCGTTTCCCACTTCACCGGCAATTTCGAGGTCCGGCACGCCTGCAAGGGCGTTCCGCAGGCCGGCCCTGACCACCACATGATCATCGGCTAACAATACTTTGACGGCAGACATGAAGATATTATCCCACCAAGTCATGTGAAATGGATAAGCGCATCATAGGAAATGAGATCAGTACAACCGCTTTTTTCTGTAGCGCGGTTTCAGGTTAAAATTGTTCCATGCCTTCTCCTTTATTGCGTGTTGAAAATCTGTCCAAGAATTTCGATCGCCTGCCTGTCTTAAAGGATGTCTCTTTTTCCCTGGAGCGGGGGGAAATCCTGGGGCTGGTAGGCCGGCAGGGGGCAGGCAGATCGACCCTTTTCCATCTGTTGAGCGGTGGGATCCCCCCAACTTCCGGAACGATTCACTTCGCCGGTGCGATCCGCCATTATTCCAACCGCATGCAGGCCCAAAAACTGGGCATCGAGGTTGTCTATCAATCCTCCGGTCCGATCAACCGCTTCGATATCTCCAGCACTTTGCCTTACGATGCCGAATCAGGGATCACAACAACGCGGCGCAGCTCCGGCCTGGTGGAGCAGTTCGACGTTGCTCACAACATCCTGCTGGGCCGTGAACTGACAAAGTTCCCGTTCCTGGGCGTCATCGACTGGGACCGCATGATCCAGACCGCCCAGTCGCTGCTGGAGGAGTTCAATCTGCCCCGCGACCTTGTCCACGAGAAGGTTGGTAATTTGACGGATGAACAACGCCAGATCCTGATCCTGGCGCGTGCCTTTTCCCTGCCCCGCCGCCTGCTGCTCCTGGACGATATACTGCCCGTCTTGAGCTTTGAGCGCCAGGAGATCCTGGCGCGGAAGATAAGGAAATTTGCCGAGCAGGGCACATCCGTGATCATCAGCAGCGACGACCTGAAACAGCTGTTTGCTGTGACAGACCGCATCCTGGTCCTTTATGAGGGAAGACTGGCGGCGGACCGCCGTACAATTGAATCAACGCCCCGAGAGATCGTGGAATTGATCGTTGGCTCGCTGCGCGAGGAACAGGTGTCTCCGCTCATCTGGGCACTGGAAAGCTATCATGCGGCCCAAAAGCAGGCGGAGGAATTACGCCAGACCCAGATGTCCCTGCAGGAAAGCCTGGAGGCCCGGAACTCCCTGAACCGGCAGTTGTTCGAGCGTCTGCGGAATCAGGTGGCGGCCCTGGATCAGCTGAACGCGGCATTGCAGGCCACCCAGCGCCGGTTGATCACCGAGCGGGAGGATGAGCGCAAAGCCCTCGCGCGCGAATTACACGATCAGATCATCCAGGACATGCTGAGTGTCAACTACCGGCTGGAGGAGATTGAGAACGTCGAAGTGTCCGCGGATTTACAGCAGGAGCTCGAATCCATCCGCCATATGATCCGCAGCATGGTCGGCGAGCTTCGACAGCTGTGCGGCGACCTTCGGCCACCTTCGATCGAGCATCACGGACTTTCCATGGCCATTGATTCCCTGGCCCATGAATGGGCGGAGCGAAACAATATCCAGCTTCAACTGGAGATCGACCCGGCCCTGGGCAGGCTGCCCGAAACCCTCGAGCTTTCTGTTTTTCGGATCGTACAGGAAGGTCTGAATAATATTCGCAAGCATGCGTCTGCGAAGCATGTCCGGTTGTCGCTGCAAAGAACGTCGGCTGCCAATCTCCTGGTCCGTTTGGAGGACGATGGCCAGGGGCTGGCAGAGCCCGTCGACCTGGCCTCCCTGTCCCTGCAGAAGCATTTTGGATTGGTGGGGATCAGCGAACGGGTGGCTTTACTGGGCGGGCTGATGAACATCGAGTCCTCCAGCGGGAATGGGACGATCCTGCAGGTGGAAATCCCCAGTCCCTACCCGATTACAGCCAATTAAGGGTGGGGAAATCCGTGTGCTATAATGGATACAGTCAATTTAGGGGATTTCCCCTAATGAAAGCAAGGGTTTCTGCCTGATTCGAAAGGCAGTTTGGGATATACAAAGTTTTCATAACCACTAAAATATGAATGATCGTGTTTGATCGGTTCCTGTTCTGAGTAACCAGGCGAATGACCAAGAAATCACACAAAAGGTAGCAATTCATTTATTGAAGCAGCATGGATAACACCGCTGCCACATCGTGAGTAACTGATGTATCATGGCTCTGCCGGTTTACAGTGGGCTCCTGGTTTATTAGGAGTGAAGTAATCCGTTCGGCTTGAACGGATTACTTCACTTTTTGTTTTTCGGTAACGATAGTGATATTCGAGAGGAGGTGATGTTCCGGCTTAAATAGAGAATCGATGGAGAGCGTATTTGCAACACCTAATCACAAAAAGGAGAAGAAAGAACATGTCTAAAAAAGTTTGGTACAGCCTTATGGCAATTCTCGTTATTGCTGCGACTGTACTTTCAGCCTGTGCACCCAAAGCTGCTGCTCCCACCGAGCCGGCGGCCAGTGGTAGCGGTTCATCCAATCTCGCAGTTGGTATCGTTCTGCCGACCAAGGACGAGCCACGCTGGATCCAGGACGAGACCCGCTTCAAGGATGCTCTGACCAAGGCCGGCTACAATGCCGAGATCCTGTTCAGCCAGGGCGATTCCGCCAAGGAAAAAGCCAACGTCGAGACCCTGCTCTCGAAGGGCATCAAGGTCCTGATCATCACCCCGCAGGATGGAACCGCTGCTGCGGCTGCCGTCGAAGAGGCCAAGAAGGCCGGTGTGAAGGTGATCTCCTATGACCGCCTGGTGCTCAATACCGATGCGGTGGATTACTATGTGACCTTCGACAGCAATGCCGTGGGCGCCGCCCAGGCACAAT
>JBLMZU010000417.1:0-15322 GCA_050258995.1 Bacteroidota bacterium | reverse complement strand
ACGCCTCGCAGGTGGAAGCCTACCGCCAGGCATATTCAATATATCAGGAACTGTACCCGGTCTTGAAACCTGTCTTCGCCAGGATGGGAGGATCTTAACCTTATGAAATGAGACCGTTGTTGCCAGGAATAGTAAAATTATAGGATGACCACATACTGTGACTATTGTATTTCCCATCCCGAAGATACCTATAACAAGGTCTACCACGATACAGAATACGGCTTTCCAATTCAAGAGGATCATCTGCTATTCGAGCGCCTGATTCTGGAGATCAACCAGGCGGGTCTGTCGTGGATCACAATCCTGAAAAAAGCGGAGAATTTTCGCTCTGCATATGATCGATTTGATGTGGACAGGATTGCAGCTTATGATGAAGGCGATCGGCTGCGCTTGCTGAATGATCCGGGTATCATCCGGAACCGTCTGAAGATTAACGCGGCGATCGAAAACGCGCGCCGCATCCAGGCTCTGCGCGCTGAGTATGGATCGTTCAAGGACTGGCTGGATCGCCATCATCCGCAAACTTTGGAAAGCTGGGTCAGGATCTTCAAGCGCAATTTCGTTTTTACAGGGGGAGAGATTGTCAAAGAGTTTCTAATGAGCACTGGCTACCTGCCCGGCGCCCATACACCGGATTGCCCCGTTTTTGAAGAGGTCCTTTCCCGCCGGCCTGCCTGGAATTCAGCATAGTCTATAATTTCAAACATGCCTCAAATCATTCCTACAGCTGAACCGTTCCTCCTGCCGGGGGAAACGTCAAAACCTGCCTGCCTGCTGGTTCATGGCTTCACCAGTTCCCCCAAGGAAATGCGCTGGTTGGGTGAATTCCTGAACCGTCATGGATATACCTGCCTCGGAATTCGCCTGACCGGGCATGCAACCGATCCGCAGGATATGATCCGCTCGAACTGGACCGACTGGACCGCCTCCGTGGAGGACGGTTATCAACTGCTGCGCTGTCTGAATGATCGTATCATCCTTGTAGGGCTTTCCATGGGAGGCGCTCTTTCCCTGCTCATGGCCACACGGCTGGATGTCATCGGCGTCGTGGCCATGTCTACACCCTACAAGCTGCCTGACGACCCGCGCTTGCGGCATATCGATTTGATCGCCAAAACCATTCCCTTCATGCCAAAAGGCGATAAGATGCCCGGAGACGGCTGGTTTGACAAGGAAGCCTGGAGGGGTCATGTTTCCTATCCCCAGAATCCTGTTCGTTCCATTGGCCAATTGAACAGGCTGCTTGCTGAAATGCGCGCTGTGCTGCCCCAATTGCAGGTGCCGGTGCTGTTGATCCACTCGAAGGATGACGATTATGTCCTGCCCGCAAATATGGAGCTGATTTTCAATGACCTGGTCAACGCATCAGACAGGGAAAAAATCTATATCGCGGGGTCCGGCCATGTGATCACTCGCGATGCGTCCCGCCAACAAGTGTTCCAGCATGCCCTGGACTTTATACGCAAAATTGAAGCATCACAGGTAGATCCTTGAATCGGAATATCCTTTTCATCGCGGTAGCGCTGCTGCTCTGGGGATTCGGTGAGGGAATGTTCTATAACTTCGTCCCGATTTATCTCAACAGCCAGTTCCAGCTTGATGAGACCCAGATCGGGCTGGTGCTCGGCGCATTTGGTTTCTTCATGGCGATCACACATATCCCGGCCGGCCGCCTCGCAGACCGGGTTGGGCGCAAGCCTCTGCTGATCACAGCCTGGGTGCTGGGATTTATTTCGACTCTGGTCATGGGGATCGCCCTGTCCCTGCCGCTGTTCCTGATCGGATTGTTCGGCTACGGGCTGACAGCGTTCGTCTCCGCACCTTTGAGCAGCTACATGACCGCGGCGCGCGGGAAATGGGCTGTGGGAACTGCTCTTTCCCTCTCGACGGCCACCTTCGCCACCGGCATGGTGCTCGGACCCGTGACCGGCGGCTGGATAGGCGACAAGTATGGCATGCGGACGAGTTTCCTTGTGGCGTCGGTTGTATTTCTATTATCAAATATCTGTATGTTCTTCATCGAGAGGCAGCCGCTCGACCATCATGACCCTGCCGCCCCTCCACCGCATCTCAGGCAGAACAGGGAGCTGGTTGTCCTGTTTGCTGTGATTGGGTTTGCGATCTTCGCCATGTATATTGCCCAGCCTCTCACACCCAACTTCCTGACCGGCGTGCGTGGACTTTCATTGAGCGAAACAGGACTTATCTTTACCGCCGGTGCACTGGGAAATTCGTTGATGGCTATTTTCTTCAGCCGGGCCCAGCCGCGGCGCGGTTTCATCCTCGCCCAGATGATGGTGGCCCTCTTTGCACTTTGCATTTGGAAGGGTAATGGGCTTGCTGCCTTTGCCCTGGGATATTTCCTGCTGGGAGGATTCCGTGCCAGCCGTCCCATGTCGCTGGCGCAGGCGCGGGCCCTGGTCCATGATTCTCAAATGGGCGTGACATACGGAATTATCGAGACGATCAGCTCGATCATCCTGATCCTGACTCCACCCCTGGCGGGAATCCTGTTCGATATCAACCCTGTCATTGTCTATCCGATTGCCATTGTCTTGATCGCAATCTCCATGATCATCAGTTATCGATTTTCTCCTCGAAAGGTCAGCCATGCTTGAAATCGTTCAATTCACACTTGGTCCGGCACAGACCAATGCCTATCTCGTCGCCGATCCAGAAACCCATGACGCGGCGGTGATCGATCCTGCCTGGGATGGCGAGGTCATTCTGCAGGCCGCCAAGGAGCGCGGCTGGCGAATCGCCCATCTCTGGTATACCCACGCCCACTTCGACCATATCGGTGGTGCAGGCGCGATCGCCGATGCCTTGAATCCGCTGCCGCTTGTGGCGCTTCACCCAAACGATCACGTGCTATGGCGGTCAGGCGGAGGCGGGGCAATGTTCGGATTTGACATCGATCCCGGTCCCGAGCCAACGATCGATTTTTTTGATGGGCAGATCCTGAAGCTGGGAGGCGTGGAATTCGAGGTCCGTTTCACACCGGGACACACGACCGGCCACTGCATCCTGTACGTTCCCTCTGCAAACGTCTGCTTCAGCGGCGACCTGATCTTTGCGGGATCCGTTGGCCGCACCGACTTCCCCGGCGGCAGTTGGGAGCAGTTGGAAAACAGCATCAGGACCCGGGTCTATACGCTTCCCGATGATACGCGTCTGCTCTCCGGCCACGGTCCCGAAACGACGGTGGGGGAGGAGAAACGAAATAATCCCTTTGTGACAGGAATGTAAAGCCATGGCAGCCATCGAAGCCAGCAATACCCGTTTTGCCGCATTAGGCTATCGTAATTTCAGGATGATCTGGTGGGGGTCGATCGTCTCAAATATGGGGACATGGATGCAGAACGTTGCCAACGGCTGGCTGGTTCTGCAGCTGACAAATTCTCCCTTATGGCTGGGCCTGATGGGATTCAGCTTTGCCGTGCCGATGATCCTGATCCCGCCCTTTGCCGGCGCGGTCGTGGACCGGGTCCACCGGATCAGGCTTTTGATCTTCACGCAGTCCATGCAGCTGTTGAATGCCCTTGCCCTTGCCTTGCTCACATGGACGGGAAGAGTCCAGGTCTGGCATATCCTGGTAAATTCCTTCATAGGCGCCCTGCTCCTGGCTTTTGACAATCCCGCGCGGCAGGCATTGATCCCTGACCTTGTCGATCATCGTGATCTATTAAACGCACTGTCTCTGAACGCAGCAACGTATACGGGTGCAGCGCTGATCGGCCCGGCACTGGCAGGGATTCTCCTGGAACCGATTGGCGCGGGAACGCTGTACTTTCTAAACAGCCTTAGCTTTCTGGCCGTCATCATTCCGCTGACATTGATCCGGGGTGTGCCCACACACGGTGGCAGTCAACAGGGATCTTTATTCGATTCGTTTCTGGCGGGGATCCGGTATGTCGGTGGGCATCGTTTGATCATGGCGTTGCTTGGACTCTCTGCCATGGGCGCGATCTTTGGTCGTTCCTATCAAAGCCTATTGCCGGTATTTAGCCGGGACATCTGGCAAACCGGCCCGCAGGGATATGGGTATCTGCTGGCCGCAGCCGGCGCCGGCGCACTGGTCGGCGCGTTCGGTCTGGCCTCCTTCAAGCAGGTGCCCCATCAAGGTGCACTGATGCTTGTCAGTGGACTCCTGTTCAGCGGCAGCCTGGCCCTTTTTTCCATCAGCCCCTCTTTTGGAGCAGGTCTTTTTTTCCTGTTTGTCGCCGGGGTCACTTCCACTGTGTATGCGACCGTCATTGCAACTTTTATCCAGCTTTCCGTCCCCAATGAGATGCGCGGCCGTGTGATGAGCCTCTATACGGTGACACTGATCGGCCTGCCGTCCCTGGGTGCCCTGGGAATTGGAGCCTTCGCCGAGTGGCTGGGAGGTGTGGAAGGAGCGCCGAAGGCGGTTCTCCTCGGTGCCATTGTTCTTGCTGTCATTCTATTGCTGGCCGTGCCCATGTTTTGGAAGCAGGATCTGCCGGTGCGTCAAACGCCAGGCAGTCGATAATATAAAAAGAGAGCGACCTTTTGAGGCCGCTCTCATATCCCCTAGAACCCATTCTTCCTGATAACATTTTTGTACCACTTGCCGCTGTCCTTGATATGGCGCTTTTGGGTGTTGTAATCCACCCAGATGATGCCGAAACGCTGCAGGTAGCCCCAGGACCATTCGAAGTTATCGAGCAGGGACCAGAGGAAATATCCTGCCAGCGGCACCCCGGCCTGGATCGCTTTATGCATGGCGACAAAATGAGTGCGCAGGTATTGGGTGCGGTGTTCGTCCGGCACGTTCCCTTTTTCGTCAGGCGGCGTGGAATAGCTGGCGCCGTTCTCGGTGACATACAGCTTGCGTGGCTGGTAATTAAAGTAGACTCTTCCCAAAATGCCTGTAAGACCTTCTGGATGATTCTCCCAGCCCATCTCGGTCCAGTGTTCGGGGGTCCTGGGATTCTCGTAGATGGTCTGCGGATCATTGTCCGGTGTGTCCGCACGATGGACGTGGCGGGAGTAATAGTTCAATCCCATAAAGTCGATGGGCGTGGCAATGCTCTCCATATCGCCCGGCTGGACAAAGTCCATGCCGTTGGGTAGGACACCCATCCTGGTGTAATCGGCAATCTTATCGGACGGGTAACCGCGTCCGAAGACCGGGTCGGCGAACCAGCGGAACCATTCTCCATCGGTGGAGCGCATCAAATCCAAATCGGCGCGGCTGTTGGAGGCGGCCATGCCCCACTGGATGTTGAGCGTGATGCCCACTTCTGCAGCCGGGCTGTTGCTGCGGATGACCGGGACGGCCAGTCCATGGGAAAGGAGAAGGTGGTGAGAGGCGGGTATTGCAAGTTTGTAATCCCGTAGCCCCGGTGCATGGACGCCGGTGCCGTATCCCATCCAGGCAACGACGGCCGGCTCATTGTGCGTGATCCAGTTCTTGACACGATCACCCAGGGCCTGGGTAATCGTGTCCGTGTACTCAAGAAAAGCATCCACGGTGGAGCGGACCGGCCAGCCGCCCTCGTCCTCCAACACCTGGGGTAGATCCCAGTGATTCAGGGTGACAAATGGGAGGATGTTCGCGTCCAGCAGGCCATCGACCAGCCTGCTGTAGAAGTCCACACCCTTCTGGTTGAGCTTGCCGCGGCCGGCAGGAAGAATGCGCGGCCAGGAGATCGAAAAGCGGTAGGCTTTTAATCCCAGTTTCTTCATCAGGCCGATGTCTTTTTTCCACAAGCGGTAGTGATCGTCTGCCACATCCCCATTATCGTTGTTCCGGATCTTGCCCGGGGTATGGGAAAAACGATCCCAGGTCGATTCTCCTTTGCCGTGTTTATCCCAGGCACCTTCGATCTGGTACGAGGCGGTTGCCGCGCCCCAGAGGAAATTTTCCGGAAAGTTGATTTTGTTTGCCATGATCTTCTCCAAATACAAATAGAATTTTCATCGATCCTGCCGGCTGATCGCCATTGCAGTTTCCAGTGTGGCGGGATAGTTTCCCCGGCTTACTTCCCAGGTCTCCTCGCAGGTGACGGATTCTCCGGATGCCAGGGCCGTCAGCGATCCGAGCGTCTCCAGCTCCATACTGGTGTCATGAACGTAGCACTCCACATTGCAGCCCATGTCCGGATACCGGTTCACTGGATTTGTAGAGAATCGCTTGATGAACAAAACATTTTCCATGGCATAGGCGATCCAGCCATATGGATTGTAGTTCCCGATCTTGAACGCCTCCCTGTCCGGACGGGCATGGACCAGGATCCAGTCATCGTGCAGGCTTAGCCGCCCGTCCTTAAGATGGGCGTAGGGCCAGAGGATAAGGTTGCGATTCGGTAGTACACCTGTACCGATATTCGACTGCGGCAGGATGGCCATGCCTCCCAGTCTCACCTGCGTGATCGCCCAGGGCGCCAGCTCAATCGGCTCACTTCCATGCCAGGTAATGTGATGGGTGAGGGCGACGCGGTTTGCCTCCAGTTGGAAAGAGATTTCCTTCTCCAGCCCGGATGCGTCCACGCTGCTTCGAAGAGTAACCCGGTTTGCGTCCTTTGTGATGGTGACATTATCCTCCGGGCAGGTGTAAAAGGGATTCTCCGGCGCGGTCCACAGGCGGTGACCGCCATGCAAATAGTACTCGCCATGCGGCGTGGACCAGTGCGCCTCCGGCGTTACGGCAAGGATGTTCCCTTCCAATCCTTTTACATGCAGTCCCATGATCCGTGGACCCAGATCGGTCAGATAATCAATCCGCAGGAAATTGTTCTCGAGAGAGTCAAACGGATGTTGGTAAAGATCCATTATTTATCATCCCAATATAACATCAACAAAAACTTCGCTCACACCCTCATCGGCTCGAACCAGACTCCCCTGGGCCTGGCCGCCACGTACAGAAATTGTCTCCACGCCTTTGCAGACGTGATTTGGGTTGGCCACGTTAATGTGGTAGATAATACCGCGATATTTGCGCGTGGCCCGGAAGCCGTCCCATTTCGATGGGATGCACGGGTCGATGCGCAGACCTTCATAATCAGCGCGGATGCCGAGGATCCATTTTGTGGCGGCCTGGTAGCACCACGAGGCTGTGCCCGAGAGCCAGGAGTTGCGTCCCAGCCCGAACTGTGGATGCTCGTCCCCCAGGATGTTCTGGGCGTAGACATACGGCTCGATCTCGTACAGGTCGATGCTGTCATTCTTGCCGGCCGGGTTGATCTGGCAATAATATTCATATGCCCGATCACCGTTGCCGATGAGCGTCTCCGCGATCATGGCCCAGGGATTGGGGTGCAGGAAGATGCCGCCGTTCTCCTTGGCCCCGGGCGGGTAGGTGGTCACGCCGCCATACTTTGGATCGAAACCATTGAAACCAGGTGCGGATAATTTGATGCCGTACCTGGTGTTCAGCATTTCATACACCGATTGCATGGCCTGTTGTGCTCGCTCGGGAGAGGCAAAGCCCGAGATCACGGGCCAGGACTGCCCGTTGAGATAGATCTGGCCGTATTCATTCCGACTTGAGCCTAGGGGATTCCCTGCCTCATCGAAATAGCGGACGTACCAGTTGCCGTCCCAGCCATTTTGTTCGAAACAGACTTTCATTTCATCGTAAGCCGTGCGGTATTCATCAGCCGGCCGGCCCAGATGTGCAAGCAACGCGATGAACTCTCGCAATCCCCAGCCATACAGGTTGGCGGTGAAAAGCGATTCTGCTCCAGTCGGAAGGTTGATGGTGTCATTCCAGTCCGCAAATCCTAAAAGTGGAAGACCGTGTTTACCTATGTCAGTCCGGGTGAAGCCCAGGGCGCGTTTAATGTGATCCATCACAGTACCAGACTGAACCGGTTTTCCAGTTTTATCTTTTTCGTAATAAGGGATCACCTCATCCAAAAAGCCTGTATCGCCTGTTTCCTTGATATATTCGGTAACACACAGGATGCTCCAGAGATGGTCGTCGCTGTAGTAATGCGGGCGGTCTTCGCGCTCGAGCGAGTCGCCTGCATTACCCTCCAATGTCAGCGGGTTGAATTGGTGCAGCGCCGAGCCATTTTGCTTCTGGAAGGAAAGAAGTGTCTTAAGAAAATCTTTGGCGTCCTGGGGATTGTTTGCCATGACACCGAGAATATCCTGGGACGAGTCACGCATGCCGATGCCGCGCGCACCAAGCCCAAGCTGATAGTATGAAAGATAACGTGACCACTGGCGCGTGGTATGACATTGGTGCGGGTTGTGAATGTTGACCGTGCTGTTGAAGGCTGTATCCGGTGTTATGACCTGCAGTACATCGAGATACGAATCCCAGAAATCCTTCATCTCCTCAAGTGCATTTTCCACGGACTTTGGATCGCGATAGGCTTCAATGCTTTGCCTGGCATCTTCCAGCTTTGGCTCCTGGCCGAGCTGTGTGATTAACCGCCTGGTTTCACCCGGCTGGAGTACTCCCAGGTGATGCAGGAGGGCGGCAATGTTGTCTCCCCGTAGTGCCTGGGTGCAGGTCAGTTCATCTTCCTGCAGGCTGGCCGGACTGGCCCAGGTGCCGTATTCATTTTCGCCCAGGAATTTCCTGCGGTCGGTCTCGAAGGAGGAAGCCGGCAGATTGGATGTGAAGTAATTGATCTTCAGATCGCGGAACATAAATGGATACTGGATCAGGACGGTAAACTCCCCGTCCTGAACTGCCTTTGACTGCATGGTCTGCGGGATCCAGTCGGCATTGGTGAACTGCTTGAGCGCGTCGGGGTGTGTGTACTCCAGCACCGGAATCGCATCCACTTCCAATGGTTGATCGCTGATGTTGGTCACTTTGATATCGCGCACCTCAACCGCCTCGTCGGTCGGGACAAAGATCGTCACTTCGCTGCGCAGGCCGTACATCTCGCTGATGATGCGCGTATAGCCAAGTCCGACACGGCACTCATAACGAGTATAGGGGTCAAGGGTGGGAACGAAGAATGGGGAAAAGACCTGATACCCGACTCTTTGCTTGATGCGCAGGTAAAGCGTCTCCCCCTTGAAATCCGACGACGGCATTTGCTGGATATATTTGGTGATGCGGTTGAAGGTTGGGTCGTTCCTGCAGATCAGCGCGCCGCCGGTGTGATCCACGAAGCCGCCGAAGGCCAGCGTGCCGATATAGTTGATCCACTTGGCAGGTGTGCGTGGATTGGTGATCACGTATTCGCGATTGGGATCGTCAAAATAGCCGTAACTCATTTCTTCCTCCTTTATTCACTGCAATCCAAGATCTTGGGCGTTGGATCGCCGTTAGTTAATCCATATCCGAACGGGAAGAGCGGTGCAGCGCAGCCGGTTTTTCCCGCGGCGTTGTTGATATTGATGGGCAACTGTTCATTTGTGCGCGGCCAGGAATAGGGGGTCTTCCCCGTGAACGGAAAGTCCCCGAACAGCACATCCGTAATTCCCTCGCCTTCGGTGCCGGGCAGCCAGGCGGCCACCCAGGCATCTGCCAGGGGAAGCTGGTCCGTGATCACGCGCGGACGGCCGGAGAGCAGGATCGCAACAACATGCTTGCTTTGTTTCCTGGTTTGCTCGAGCAGCCGGACCTCACCATCATTCAGGGAAATATCAGCACGGTCGCCCACTCCTTCGGCATAAGGCGGCTCGGCGAGGACGACGATCCCCACATCTGCCACAACAGGATCACGGGCCGTGTTCCTGAACCCACTGAAATCCCCATCAGGGCTATATTCCACCTGTGTCCGGGCATCAACTGCTGCCTTTATGGCACTGAGAAGAGTCGTGCCTTCATTGTCATTCCCGGTCTTGCCCTGCCATTCCAGAGTCCAGCCGCCGGATTGCAGGCCGATATCATTGGCACCCTCCCCGGTCAGGAAGACCACAGGCACATCCCTGCTCAGCGGCAGGATGTTGCCCGTGTTGGTGAGCAGCACCAGCGACTCGCGGACCGCCTGCCGCGCCAGCTCGACGTGCTCGTTCGAGCGGACGGTCACCTGGTATTTTGGATCGGGCATGGGCTGCTCGAACAGACCGAGGGCGAATTTGGCGCGCAGGATGCGGCGGACCGCGTCGTCCAGGCGCGACCCGGGAATATCCCCGTTATTGAGGGCCTCCTTCATCGTGTTGATGAACTTCAAGTAATCGACCGGGACCATACTCATGTCCACGCCCGCATTGACGGATGTGACGACAGCGTTGTAATAGTCTTTGGGATCGACCTGGTCCATGCCCTGCCAGTCGGAGACGATAAAGCCACGAAAGCCAAGCTCCCGCTTAAGAAGACCGGTCAGCAGCGGCTGCTGGGCGTGCATCTTGAGCCCTCGCCAGCTGCTGAAGGATGCCATGACACTGAGAGCACCCGCATCCACTGCGCTTTGGTAGGGGGGCAGGTAGAGATCACGGATGGCGCTTTCCGGGACCTGTACGTTGCCTTGATCGAGCTTGTAATCATAGCTTCGTGATGAACCCCAGATGGTGGCGCCATCTCCAATGTAATGTTTCGGTGTTGCCAGCGTAAGGATGGACTGACCTGGGCTGGCCGCATCACCGGCTGTAAGCGATTGCAAACCCTTGAGATAGGCCGTCCCCAGGGATGTGACAGTATCTGTATTCTCGCTGTAGCCTTCATAGGTGCGTCCCCAGCGGACATCCTGTACCACCGCGAGGACCGGTGCGAAGTTCCACGGGATGCCTGTGGCAAGCATTTCCTCGGCCGTGGCGCGCCCGATCCTTTCCACGAGCGCGGGATCGTTCGATGCGCCGAGACCGATGTTGTGAGGAAAGATCGTGGCGTTCAGCAGGTTCCCATGTCCATGAACTGCATCCGCGCCGTATATGATCGGGATCCTTAAACGAGTGGATAGCGCCTCATCCTGGAACCCCTGCGCCATGGCATACCACTCCTGCGGGGTGTTCTTTCCGGGCGAGCCTCCGCCTCCGCTGAGGATCGAGCCGATGTAATACTTTTGGATGTCGCCCCGCTTGACGCTGTTCTTTTCCACCTGGGTCATCTGGCCGACCTTTTCTTCGAGGGTCATGCGGCTGAGAAGATCTTCGATACGGGCTTCGATAGGTTGCGAAGGATCGGTGTAAATGACCGGGCCTGAGGCCGTTTCGGCCGTGGTTGGCGCAGGAGTTGACTCCGCAGGGGAGACGTTCCCTATACAGGAGGAAAGGAAGAAGCAGAGAAGGACGAGGAGAGAAAAGGTGTGTTTCATCGCTTTATGACCAGACCCGCAAGGTTTTACGGGGGTGCTTTTCAAAAGCCTTTAGGATCCATTTAGCCAGCCACCACGCCGTCTTTCAATGTCAGCACTTGATCGACATAGGAGTCCACGAGCGGGTCGTGGGAGACCATCAGCATGGTGATCTGCTGTCCCTGCACGAGCTGGCGGAAAAAGGCGAGCAGCTCACGCGTGGTCTTGCTATCCAGCTCACCGGTCGGCTCGTCGGCCAGGATCAGGCGGGCGCGGTTGGCGAGGGCCCGGGCAATGGCGACGCGCTGCTGCTGGCCGCCGGACATCTCGAACGGACGGTGATCCTTCCAGCGGCCTAAGCCGACGATCTCCAGGCATTCAAGCGCGCGACTGTTCCGCGCCTCATACTCTTCGCCCTTGATACGGAGAAGCAGCTCGATATTCTCATACGCCGACAGGGTCGGCAGCAAGCCGAATGACTGGAACACCAGCCCGACCTGGTCACGCCGCCAGGCAGTCAGCTCCGGGTCGGTCATCTGCATCAGGTCATGATCGAGTACATTCACGGTCCCGGATGTGGGCCGGTCAAGCCCCGCCAGGCAGTTCAGCAAGGTCGTCTTGCCGCTGCCCGAGCGGCCCTTTAATACAACGAAGGACCCACTTTCCACATTTAGGTTGACGCCGCGCAAAGCAGGGATTCCCTCACCGTTCTTTTTTGGTGGATAGACCCGCCACAGGTCGTGGGTCTCGATGACAAGGCTCATTGTTTCGCTCCACGACCGAGCCTTGATTTGATACCTTCCCAAAAGTTTATCCATCCGGAGTAAACCTTGCGCGATTCCCGCTCGGCCGATTCCGGACTCCCGGATAATGGACTGTGTTCCATTTCAGAATTTCCTCCATCCGGTTTACGGATGAGGATGCCTTCCGCTGTTGTCTCGATCAGGACCCGGCGCTTGATGCCGAACTCCTCCAGGTACTCGCGCGGGATCTGCAGGCGACCGGCCGCGTCCAGCACCGCGAGCTCAATGAGGTGATGTTCATCGCTATCCTCTTTTTGCACACGGACAGTTTCGCTCGCCAGCTTTCCATCCCGGACGGCAACGACGCGATCCACGTGACGGGCAATGCCGGGGTCATGGCTTACGATCAGCATGGTCAGTCCGAGCTGTTTGTTGAGATCCCGCAAAAGATCGTAGATGGTCTGGGCAGTGGCTGTGTCCAGCTCTCCGGTCGGCTCATCTGCCAGCAGCAGCCGGGGACGATTGGCCAGCGCGATGGCAATGGCGATGCGCTGCTGTTCGCCGCCCGAGAGCTCCTCCAGGCGGTGTCCCTGGCGTTCACGCAGCCCCACCAATCCCAGCAATTCCAGGGCCCACGCACGCGTGGCCCGGCCGGTCTGCCCGGAAAGCGTGAGCGGCAGCTCGATATTCTCCTCCGCTGTCAGATAGGGGATCAAATTACGCGCGCCCTGCTGCCAGACGAAGCCTACAGTCTTGCGGCGGTATTCGTCGATGGCACGCTCGCTCAGTCGTCCCAGATCCTGTTTGGCAACCAGCGCGCGGCCGCCGGTTGGCTTATCCAGGCCACCCAGGATATTGAGCAGTGTGGATTTGCCGCTGCCGCTGGCGCCCACGATGCCAAGCATCTCACCTTCTGCCACAATGATATCCAGTCCTTGCAGGGCCTGCACCTCCACCGACGCGCTGCCCTCCTGGTTCAGGTGATAGATCTTGACGAGGTTCTCGCAAAGGATTAAAGGCTCAGTCATAACGAAAATTCATTCCTGCAACGTGCAGGATCGATCCTGCCGTACATTATGTTGTTTCTCCCAGCTTGATCGCCTGGAAGATCTTCATCCGCATCAGCAGCGCGGATAGTGCGCTCAGGGCAAGGATGAACAGGACAATGAATAGAATATAGATCTGCACGATGGAATACCAGGCGATCTCGATCTGGAAGGGGGGAAACCGCGACTGGGCGCTTGCGCCGATCTGCAGGAATGGAACGAACAACCGGCTGGCAAACACGCCCAACAATGTCCCTACGCCAATGCCCAGCCCGATGAGAAAAGCGAGCTCTGCTGCAAGCAGGGAGATCATCTGCCGCGTGGAGAGACCGATGGCACGCAGCATGCCCATTTCGATGAAGCGGCGCCTGAATGAGAAGAGCGCATACAGCAGGAAGCCCAGGACAGTGAGCAGTGCAGAAGCGATGAAGCCAACCGACAGCAGACCGAACAGCCCCTGTCTCTCCGGCCGGCGCTGCTCGGCACGAATATCCAGCTCGGCCGATTTCCATTCCTTTACAAATGTGTTCAAGCCATTTTGCACGAGCCTTGACTGGTCCGCCTGCTGGTCGAGCAGGATGCTGAAGCCGCGTACCGCATACACGATAGATTCCGGATCAGCCTGGCTTGTCGTGTCCAGCCAAACTTCATGTGGATACTCAACTCCTGCGCGCGAATACAGCTCCTGCAGGTCACCGACCAGGATGGGACCATTTGTCGGAGTCCAGGTTGGAAAAAGATCGAACGTCCCAACCACTTTTGCCTCGAATGGAATGGATTGCCCGGCCACCCCGGTCGTCACCGCCAGATTGAGGCTGTCTCCCACTTTGAGATTGTGCTTTTTCAGGAAGCTCCTGGGAGCAAGAACACCATCCGGGCTGGCAGCAAGTTGATTCATCAATTCCCCGAGCGACACGGATGCAAAATCATTTTGCCAGTAGGCGGTCGCAGGAAACGTCAACCGATCGATGCCCAGGTACTGCCCCTCTTCTGCGCCGTTGGGAAAGATTGACGTAAACTTATAGCGGCCAACCCGGCTCGCCGAACGGACATTCGGAATCGTGAGATGGTCCTCGAGACGTCCGAAAGTGTATACCGCGTCGGAACCTTCGCTATTGAAGGTAGTCCCCAGCTCATCAATATTCATATCTGCGCCCACCTGGTAATGCATCTGCTTTTCGAGCTGGCTGTCGAGTGTGAGGGCCAGGGAGGCGGTAAAGGCGGACAGGCCGAGCGTTAACACCAGCAGGACGAGCGGCGCGCTGTAAAAGGCGGGGGTTCGCTCGAGATAACGGGCGGCCATCAGAACGCCGACGCTCTTTGACCGGCGCAGCGCCCACGAGACAAGAGCCATCAAATGCGGGACAAGCCGGAGCATAATCAGAGCGACGGAGAAAATCCCCAGCGCCGGGACCAGCAGCAGGAGTGGGTTTTGGAGCGGATCGGGTACAGCTTTTCCGCTCAGGGCAGCCTGGCTTTGTTCATTGAGCTGCCACAGACCGTAGGCTGCCGGAATCAGCAGGATGAAATCCAGCCAGTATCTCTGCCACCATGGCGTGCGGAAGGAGCGCGCCCGTTCCTGCTTGTAGGTGATGATGGTGTTCTGCGCTGCGTTCAATGTAGGAACAAGGATCAGCAGGATCAGGATGATCGCAATGCCAAGCAAACCGATACCGAGCATCTCTGGGGTCATACTCAGCCGCAAGCCGCCCGTGGCACTGAAGTTCATGAAGCTTCGGGCCCTGCTGATCAGACTTGTAATCAAATAACTCAGGCCGATCCCGCCTGCCAGCGCAATCGACCCGAGGATGACACCTTGCAGAAGCGAGATCCCTGTCACCTGCAAAATGCTGGCGCCCCGGCTGCGCATGATCGCCATCTCGCCGCGCTGCTGGCCCACAAATAACCCGGCGACGAGGCCGATGAAAGCCAGGATCAGGCTGAGGATCGGCACGCTGAATGCAAACAGAAGATAGGTCAGCGTGGATGCACTTTTCTGATAACGAGCCAATGCCTCGAGCGGGGAGGCGATCAAGTTTGTTTCCTGGAGGAGTGTGCCGGCTTGATTTTGGATCGTTTCAATATTTGTCTGCAAAGCGGTCACATCACCGGCATGCAGGGATGATCCATCTGCCTGGATGCTCCAGGTCGCATTGCGAAGCTCATCGCTGACCCGGTCGCTGATCGCACCTTTATAGGTCTCTTCATTCACAAGAAGATAGTGGCTGGCATCCACATCCCAGTAGGGAGCCGTGGGATCGACCGCCCGCCAGATGCCAACGATCGTGACCGGAATCTGTCCCGCCTGTGTCCGTACAGTATAAGTATCGCCCACCTGGATTCCAAACTCGTTTGCCATGCTTTC
>JBLMZU010000416.1:0-3825 GCA_050258995.1 Bacteroidota bacterium | reverse complement strand
CCCTGACACGGCTGCCGTGGAGAAATTATTCTTCTCGAGAAATGTGACCACGGCCCTCGCCGTAGGACAGGCGCGCGGCGTCGTCATGTTGTGCATGCAGCAGGCCGGGATCGAGCCGTTCGAATACACTCCCAATGAGATCAAGCAGGCGGTGGCCGGCTATGGCGGCGCCCAGAAGAAGCAGATCCAGGAAATGGTCCGGGCTTTACTACAGCTCGATTCCATCCCCAAACCCGACGATGCTGCCGACGCGCTGGCCATTGCCATTACGCACTTGAATACCAGAAGGTACGATTCAATGTGAAGGTTTATCGATTCGACCGCCAGGAAGGATTGCTACCATGATAAGGACCGTCCGGTTTGACCAGTTGGGATAGTCGTCCCTCGTATGACATTGAATATCCTGCGGGTTTTGTAATTCATTGCGTGCGTTCGTCATATATTCCCCCCACCCTATCCTTTTTATCCGTGTTCATCTGTGGTTAAATAACAGGTATGATCGCAACTCTCCGTGGTGAAGTCACTCAAATTGAAGACAATGCCGTCATCCTCGAAGTAGGCGGCGTGGGAATGCGCGTTTTTGTCCCTGCACCTGTACGGACCCGCCTCAAGACCGGCGAAGTCACCCTGCTTTACACCCATCTCGTCGTTCGCGAGGATGCCCTGACCCTGTATGGATTTGAGAGCCAGGCAGACCGGGAGCTCTTCAATACGCTGCTGGGTGTGGACGGTGTGGGCCCCAAGGTGGCGCTTTCGGTGCTGTCGACCATGACTCTGGATGCCATCCAGCGTGCGGTCTTTGCCGATGAAGCAGATATATTGAGTCGTGTTCCGGGCGTGGGGAAGAAGACTGCCCAGAAGATGGCCCTGCACCTCAAGGACAAGCTCAAGCCCACGGATGCCCTGTCGAGGGTCGCCTCCATGTCCGATACGGATGGGGAAGTGCTGGCAGCCCTGACCGCCCTGGGGTACTCCGTGATCGAAGCCCAGACGGCCATCCAGGCCATTTCGAAGGACGCGCCCGACGATGTGGAAGAGAGATTAAGGCTGGCGCTGCAGTATTTCCAATAATAGGACCGGCCCTTCGGGATTCGATTTCCAATCGATAAAACTTTTATCGAGCCTCATCGTAATTACACATAGAATTGGAAAGGCCTTCGGGGCCATTGTGTAATTGAATGAATGATTCCGAGTTGTTGAAAAAGTACGAGCCAGTCCTGCGTTTCGCCAAAAGCGAGCGCTTTTTTCCCATGGCGGTCGAACCATTTCTTGAAAAATGTACGATCTTTCCCAACGGGCCGCAGGGCGTGCTGGGCCTGCTGTCCACGCCTTCCACCGAGCCGCTCGTCACCCGTATCGGCAAGCTCCGGGGCGGGGAATACTATCTGCGATTCGTCAACGATCCGTCCATCGACTCGGATATCTGGGTCTGGTGGGGGCTGCTGTCTGTTGCTGTGCTGGGGGCAGGCTGGTTGTTTTCCGGCTGGATGGGTATTCAGATCGCGGCATTTCTGGCCCTGGTGGCTGCGTTCATCGTCTATATTCAGGCTTCGCCCATCCGCCTGCGCTTCTTCCCGGCTGCGTTTGCCGCGCTTGTCTTTATGGCAATGGAGGCCATTCCCATCTGGTTCTTCCTCCGCGTACATTCCTTTGTCAGCGTGCGGGTGGAATACATGGTTCTCCTGCCCATCTATGTGATTGCGCTGTTTTATGTTTCCATCCGTGTCATGAAGTTTATCTTCGACTATATCATCCCGGAAGCCCCGGGCGTCGGCATGGACATGCTCTCCAATGCAACCGAGACGGTGGCGCAAAAGGCATTTCGCATGTACCAGGAAATCCTGCAGGAGAATCCCCAGCCCGTTTACTATGGTCGCGTGACCGGGCGGCGGGATGCGGATGGCAACGACTGGAAGAGTCTGCAGTATCACTTTTTCTATGCATTCAACGACTGGCGCCTGGCTGCCAATGGTGTCAATCATCATGAAGGCGATTGGGAGATGGTCGCCGTGTATTTGAAGAACGATCAGCCTTATGCAGTATTGTTTTCCCAGCATGGCTCGGGCGCGCTGGTACGCTGGGAGAATGTCTCCTGTGTAAAGGAGAAGGATGGCAGGGAAACCACGCACCCCGTGATTTACACCGCGCTGGGCTCGCATGCCAACTACAGTAAGCCGGAAGTGATCCGCTCGGCGAGCCTGTACCAGGAGGGCCTCATTCAGCCGCTGATCTATTGGATTGATGGCTTGATCCACTTTCTGTTCCTGCTCATTAATCCCAGCCAGCGGGCGCGTGAGATCGCACTGAATGAGCTGGCCAGTCACCCTATTACCGCGCTCTCAGAGGAGACCTTTTCAAAGCTGCGCGATGAGGAGGACCATTACCTGGTCAGCTTGCCCTTCGAGATCGCCACCGGGGATGGTTTTCGCATCGGCTATGAAGGCGACCCGCAGCGCGAGGCCATCGGCATCTCGAGCAGTTACCTGCGGCGTGCGAAATCAGACCGGGATGTCCTGCACCCGGCAGACAACGAATGGAAGCAGGTCCTACTGAACCCTGAACCGGGCTGGGTGCAGTACCAGGGATTGTGGGGCGTCAAAAGCCTGCTGCAGGATGAATCCGGTCCGCCCGGACCCAAATGGGACCGGCCCGACAAGATGTTCCTCGTAAGCCCCCGTAAACGCTGGGACCGGGCATTGGAATGGTTGATGGAATTGGAAAGTTCTTTAGGGCCGCAGAGCCGGAAATAGCCGGACTACTTTTCCCAGCGCGCATAGACAGCCTGCGATAATAATCTCCCCGCGCTTTGCTCGCGGGTCACCAGCTCGCCGCTGTCAATCCTTCCCCCCAGGCCCTTCATCATCTCGTCCATCGCCTGCGCCACGTGGATGGCAGAAGCGCGTACCGCGTAAATGGTTGTCACTACAAACAATGGGCTGGCACTTAAACATTCACGACAGGTATTCAGGAGATCCGGCAGGGACTTGTAAACCTCCCATACTTCCCCCTTGGGCCCGCGCCCAAACTTTGGCGGATCGAGAATGATCCCATCGTATTTGACTCCACGTCGTGCTTCGC
Organism: Bacteroidota bacterium; assembly: GCA_050258995.1. GTDB lineage: Bacteria > Chloroflexota > Anaerolineae > Anaerolineales > Villigracilaceae > Defluviilinea. The sequence continues at coordinate 747 of JBLMZU010000416.1, read as the reverse complement.
GTTGAACGAACTTCAGCGCATCCTCCACGATCCAGCGGATGGGAGCCTCTGTCAGGCCGGACAATGCCTGGTTCTCACGCGCCCAGCCCACGGATTTTTTGGAGGCGTCCACGTGCGTTACTTTTGCTCCGGCCGCTGCTGCTGCCAGAGAGGCAAGCCCCGTGTATCCGAATAAGTTTAAAACATTGATCTCTCTCTTCGAGCGCGAAATCAAGTCACTGAACCAATCCCAATGCGCCGCCACTTCAGGGAACACGCCCAGGTGACGACCGGGAGTGGTCATCACTTTGAAGGAAAGTGTTTTATTGGAGAGGGGAAGTGGGTATCGCAGAGTCCACTGTTCGTCCACTTTCTTTTTAAAATCCCAATGCCCGCCGCTCTCCTCGCCGCTGGGCACGAACACCGCGTCTGCATTCCTCCATTCATTTTCTTTCAGCGCGCGCCTCCACATGGCCTGCGATTCGGGGCGCACAAAAACATATTTCCCAAATCGTTCCAGCTTGAGTCCATCGCCGCTGTCGATCAATGCATAATCCTTCCAGCGCGCTGACTCGAGAAAGGTAAATGGGAGTGAATTCATCATGGATGTAGGAAAGAAGAGTGAGTGGGAAAAATACACGCAACTATTGATTTTTCCACCCAAAGTTGTATAATTGTGGTAAGAAGTGGTAGAAAATGGTAAGGACGCCGGTCGCGCCGGCGTTCGCCTGTTAAAAAGGAATTATAGCACAAATGTTCTTGGGTCAG
>JBLMZU010000415.1:0-9929 GCA_050258995.1 Bacteroidota bacterium | reverse complement strand
CGCCTCTCCGGACAGGGACGAAAAGCGGGGATATGTCATCGGTGTGCTCGGCGCGCGCGGCGGGCTGGGGGCGTCCACGCTGGCAGCCAATCTGGGGGCCGGCTTGTACGCGCGGACGCACAGCAACATCCTGGTGGCCGAGATGCTGCCGGGACAGGGCACGCTGGCGCTCGACCTGGGCGTCACCGCTTCCGAAGGCCTGGCAGACCTGTTATCGCTCCCGAAATCAAATGAGATCACTCGCGAAAGAGTGCAGCAGGCGCTGGTCGAGCATCCTTCCCAATTGAAATTGCTCCTTTCCTCCAACCGGCCCCGCGACATGCATTTGATCAACCAGCTGGATCGCTATGAGACAATCGTCAAAAGGCTTGCCGGGTTGTCACGATTCCTGATCCTCGATATGGGAGCGGGCCTGCAACCGTTCGCCGAAAGGGCCGTGCCACTGTGTGATGAGATTGCAATTGTCATTGAGGGAAACCCCAATACAATCATTCATACCAGGGCATTGATCGTCGATCTCATGGCACTGGGCATTCCGAACAACTGTATCCACGTGGTGTTAAACAACCGTGTTCGTTCGGATACCCAGCTGCCCACCAGCCAGGTGCAGGCCAAGCTGGAACACGAGATCATCACCACGCTGACGCCGGCGCCGGAGCTGTTTACCCAGGCCACCCGTCTGCATACGCCCGCCATCCTGTGCCAGCCGGAAAGCCTCACCAGCCGGCAGGTCATGAAGCTGGCGGAGGTGATCACCGAGCGGGAGACCCAGCCTCGATGACCGACTCCGCCAGTCCGGTATTCGCCATCCAACCGGCGATCAAGGACGCGGCCGAGCTGATCCGCAAGTCAAAACGCGCGGTGGTGCTGACCGGAGCGGGCATCTCCACCCCGTCGGGCATCCCCGACTTCCGCTCGGAAGGGACAGGCTTATGGTCCCGCGAGGAACCGCTGGAAGTGGCCTCCCTGAGCACCTTCCGCATGGCACCCGAACGTTTCTTTGAATGGTTTCGTCCCTTGGCAGGCCAGATCTTTTACGCCAGCCCGAACGCTGCCCATCTCGCCCTTGCACAGCTTGAACAGGCAGGTTATCTCAAGACGATCATCACGCAGAACATCGATGGGTTGCATCAAAAAGCCGGTTCCACCTGCGTACTGGAGACCCATGGCACAATGAGGACCCTGAGCTGTACGCAGTGTTATCAAAAGTTCGAGGCGAGGGATTTCTTGAAATCGTTTATCGAGGAGGGGATGTACCCGGTATGTCCGCAGTGCCAGGCGATCCTCAAGCCGGACGTGATCCTGTTCGGTGAGCAGCTCCCGCACGCTGCCTGGCTCCCCGCACAACGCGCCGCCCGCCAGTGTGACCTGATACTGGTTGCCGGTTCCTCCCTGGAAGTCCTGCCTGTTGCGGGGCTCCCGATGCAGGCCCTCGACCGCGGTGCTCATTTAATTGTCGTCAACAATACGCCCACTTATGTGAACGTCCGGGCAGATGTGGTCATCCTCAGCGATGTCGCATCTGTACTCCCTGAAATTGCAAAGCGAGTTCTTCATGGCTGAAATCAAAACCCAAACACTGGATAGCTATCTGCGCCTGATCGAAATCTCACGCGACCTGGCATCGACGCTCGATCTCGACACCCTGCTGAATGACATCGTCCATGCCTCGGCAGACATCGCCCATGCCGAAGTCGCCTCCATCCTGCTGTATGACGATACCTCCAGGCAGCTTTATTTCCAGGTCTCCACCAACATCGACGAGCCGACCATGCGCGGTTTTGTCGTCCCGATCGAGAAGAGCATTGCGGGCTGGGTGGTAAGCAACCGCAAGTCGGTGCGCATCGATGACGCCCACCAGGATCTGCGTCACTTCAGTGATATCGATCAGACCATCGGCTTTTCGACCAAGTCGCTGCTGGGTATCCCGCTGATCACCAAGAACAAGGTGGTCGGCGTGCTCGAGGTGCTGAACAAAAAGCGGGGCAGGTTCACCGATGCGGATGAATCCATGCTGAGCGTGCTCGGCGCCCAGGCGGCAGTTGCCATCGAGAACGCCCGCCTTTTCCAGCAATCGGACCTGATCTCGGAGTTTGTCCATGAGTTGCGCACCCCGCTGGCGTCGCTGAGCACAGCCACCTACCTGCTGCTGCGTCCGGAGATGTCCCGTGAGCAGCGCGACCAGATCGTGAACAACATCCATAATGAGACTCTGCGGCTAAACTCGCTGGCATCCTCGTTCCTCGACCTGGCGAGGCTGGAATCGGGCCGCGTGCAGTTCCGCCGGATGCGCTTCAGCGTGGCCGACCTGCTGTACGAATGCCGGGATGTGATGATGTCCAAGGCCCAGGAAAACGACATCCAGATCCGCATCGACGTCCCCGGCGACATGCCGCTGATGGAGGCTGACCGCGACAAGATCAAGCAGGTGCTGCTCAATCTATTGAGCAATGCCATCAAATATAATCGTCCCAATGGATCCGTGATCGTGACTGCAGGATTTACCGATACCGAGCTCTCCATCGTGCTCCAGGATACAGGCATCGGCATCCCTGAGGAGTCGATCCCCCATCTTTTCGAGAAGTTTTATCGGGTGCGGGAGCATGAGAACAAGGCCCAGGGCACCGGGCTGGGACTCTCGATCTCGAAGCAGATCATCCAGGGACACAATGGCTCCATCGAGGTCAAGAGCAAGATGGGTGTGGGGACATCCTTTACGCTTCACCTCCCCCGCATTCCGCGCACCCCTCCAAAAATGGAAACGCCGTAGTTATGGCTCGACCAGCACTTTGAGCACGCCTGTCCCGGCAGCGTGCTCAAATGCTTTTAACGCTTCGCCGAGCTTGAACTCCGCCGCGATCAAAACGGTCGGATTCACTTTTTTGGATTCCATCAATCGCAGTGCAGGCTCAAAGGGACCGCAGCGCGAGCCGACCAGGTTGATCTCGTCCACCACAACGGATGAGAAGTTGACGCGCATATCACCTTTATAGGTGGATTTGAGCACCAGCGTCCCGCGCGGGCGAATGGCGCGCCTCGCCAGGGAGAAACCGTCCGGGGAGCCAGTGGCTTCGACCACGATATCCCAGCGCCAGGGCTGGATCTCTTCCTCGGTGATCGTTCGAATCGCGCGCGCTTTCAGCAGATCCTGCTGGCGGGCATGGCGCGCCACCACGCGCAGGTCACAGCCGGTTAGCGCCAGCGTTTGGGCGATCAGCTGTCCCAGCCGCCCGGCGCCGATGAGCAGGACACGGTCGGTTGGCTTGACCTGGATTTGATCCTGGATCTCCAGGGCCGCGGCGAGAGGTTCCGTAAAGACGGCCATCGCATCCGGGACCGAGTCGGGGACACGGTGCAGATTCGCCAGGGGCAGGGTGGTGTATTCGGCGAGCGTCCCATCCCGGTTGACGATCCCCAGGACCGTCCGGTGCTCGCAGTGGGTCGGGCGTCCGTGCAGGCACTGCTCGCACTGGCCGCAGGCCACATTGATGTCGCCGACGACGCGCTGGCCAATCCAGGCGGCATGATCGGATTGCACAACTTCTCCGACGAATTCGTGCCCGATCACGCCCGTGTAAGGATAGTAGCCTTTGACCAGTTCCAGGTCGGTGCTGCAGATACCGGCCTTGCGGATCTTGATCAAGGCCTCGTTCTGCTTGTGGGGCCGGGGGATGTCACGCAGTGAGATTTTGTTGTCTTCGAGCCAGAGTGCATTCATGGTTTACTCCTCCGCGATCACCCAGCGATTGCGTCCAAGATTTTTTGCCTGGTAGAGTGCCGCGTCGGCGCGGCTGAGAAATCCCTGCCAGTCCTCGTGGTGGATCCTGTACTGGGCAAGGCCCAGGCTCAGGGTCAGTCTGATCTCGTTTTCCCCGGACGGAATGACCAGGGACTGGACATATTTTCGCAGGCGCTCAGCCTGTTCAGCCGCAGCCTTGATCGTGCTGTGTGGCAGGACCACAAGAAATTCCTCGCCGCCATAACGACCGATCACGTCAGGATGGCGGATGTGGCCGCGCAGCTCGGTCGCCAGCTTTTTCAGAACTTCATCCCCCACGATATGGCCGTAGGTATCATTGACCTGCTTGAAGTGATCGAGATCCACCATGGAGATCGCCAGAGGTGTGCCATAGCGGTCCGAGAAGATGACCTCGCGCTGCAGGTCGCGAATAATGCTGCGGCGGTTGGGCAGGAAGGTCAGCGCGTCGGTGTGGGAGACTTCATCGGCCTGGGCCAGGACCGCCTTAAGCTCCGTCTCCTTTACTGCCAGAGAGCGCTTGATCTTCTCGAGCTCGGCCGTGACCGTTTCAAGATCCGTAATGTTATGAACGGCCTCTGCAATGAACAGGATCCGCTCCTCGGGCAGTGGGATAAACAGACAGGAGAAGTCGCCCCAGCGGTTCTCCCACGAGAACTCCAGGGCGTCTGTTTTCTGCTCCGTTCGCTGCGGGTGTTTTTCAGGAACCCATCGAACAGGATCTGGCTGGGGGATGAGAGGAAGTCCTGCATACGGCGCGCACCCGGGAGGTTACGTTTCAGCTTTTCCATGGACAGGTTCCAGGCCAGGAAGCCGCCCTCCTGGTTCAGGATCGCTACAAGAGAACTTGTGAATCCAAGGAACTCGTCAACGCCATACCGGGCGAACAAGCCCGAGAGCTGCTGGAATCCCTGGGGCTTACCGGGCACCGCGCCTCCCGAACTGGCGCTCGAGCATGTCCACGGAAAGGTGGATCATCGTCGGCCTCCCATGTGGACAGGTACGCGGCGAGTCGCAGGCTTCCAGGTCGATCAGCAGGGCGCGCTGCTCGTCGCCCGTGAGCACGTGCCCCGCCTTGACGGCCATCCGCTTGCAGACGCGCGCAGCCAGCCTGGCTTCGATCTCGTTCTGCAGCGGTGCTTCGTCCTCTTCGAAGTCCTCGACCAGCGCCCGCAGCGCGGCAGACGGGTTGCTGCCCATGAAAAGCACCGGCATGGCCCGCACCTGGAACGTGTTGGGGCCGAACTCCTCCACGTCGAAACCGAAGTGCTGCAGGATTGGTAATTGGGAAATAAGCAGCTGGGAGGATTGCGGAGGCAGTGTGACAACCTCCGGGGTCAACAGGGCCTGGGCGGGAATGTTCTTCATCTCATGTTGCGCCATCAGTTTTTCGAACAGGACTCGCTCATGGGCGGCATGCTGGTCTACAAGATACAGGCCGTCGGGGCCCTCCGCCACGAGATAGGTCGCACCGATCTGGCCGATCAGGCGAAGGAGGGGAATCGCAGGCTGAAAGCTGGAAGTTGAAGGTTGGAGGGCTGTCGATGGCTGCGAACGAACTTCTGATAACGGCCCGATCTCCTGCATCCACGGCTCCCTCTGCTCCCTGTCCCCTGCCGGCTGGTTGGATGAAATCGGCTCATCGTGCCCGATCGCCCAATCCAGTCCGGTATGGTGCACCGGCTCATCCGGGACCGTGCGCGTGATCCCCCACAGCGACGGGGCGACATTGGGGACGGGTGAGTACGCCAGCAAAGCCTTGCGCGCCGAGCGCTGGACAAAGCTGAAGATGCGGTCCGGGTTGCGGAAGCGGACCTCCGCCTTGGCGGGGTGGACGTTGACATCCACTTCCTCCGGGCGCATCTCGAGGAACAGGGCTGTCATGGGATAGCGTCCCACCATCAACAGGGTATGGTAGGCCTGCAGGAGCGCGGTGCTCAGGGAGACTTCATGCACCCAGCGGCCGTTGATAAAGAAGGTGATCTCGCGCCGGTTGGAGCGGGTCAGGGAAATGGGACTGATAAATCCCGTCAGCCGGTAGCCTTCCTCTTCCGAGGCGATCTCGAGCATCTGGCGGGCAGTGTCCACACCGTGCAGCGCAGCCAGGATGGTCCGCCGGTCGCCGTCGCCGGTGGTCTGAAGCGTGACGTTTTTTCCGTCAGACAACTTGAAGCGTATATCGGGATACGCCAGTGCATAGCGCGTGACCAGCTGGTCGATGGCGCGCCGCTCGGTGACATCGGACTTCAGAAATTTCAAGCGGGCAGGGACGTTGTAGAACAGCTCCTCCACCCGGACGGTCGTGCCAACTGTGGTTCCCACCTTTGTCAATTTGCCGGGGATGCCGCCTTCCACTTTCAGGCGGGCGCCTTCCTGCTCCTGCTGTACGCGCGAGGTGATCGTCATCCTGGAGACGGAGCCGATCGAAGCCAGGGCCTCGCCACGGAATCCCAGCGTGGAGATGGAGAACAGATCATCGGAGCGGACCAGCTTGGAGGTCGCGTGACGCGCCACGGCCAGTTCCAGCTCGGCCGGCGGAATCCCGGATCCATCATCCGCGACTTCAATCAGTTTTTTCCCGGCTTCTTCAATGGCGATGGTGATCGATCGCGCACCGGCGTCGAGCGAATTTTCCAGCAGCTCCTTCACTACAGATGCAGGCCGCTCGATGACTTCACCCGCGGCGATCTGCGATGCGACCTCGGAGGATAATAATCGAATTGGCATGGCAGGATTATAACAGTGCCAATATGGGAGAACCTCGCTTAAACTGGGTAATCCGCCAAAGATATAATGTCTGCCATGAAGAAGAGAATTCCTGCAGTTTTGGCACTTCTATTGATCGCCTGTTCTGCACTGGCCACGCCGACCGTCCTGCCGGCGACAGCAACAGCGGTCATCCTCCCCAGCGCAACGCCGGTCACGCCCGTTCCGCTGTCGACACCGACGCTGGAGCCCTACGAACAGTACACGATCGATTACCTGCGCAAGCGAACCTATGGAGGCGGCAGGATCGAGATCCTGGACAAGCTGGCCGAGACCGATCTCTACACCAGTTATTCCATTCGCTACCCCAGCGATGGTCTCAATATCTATGGGTTTGTGAATATTCCCAAGGGTTCCGGACCTTTTCCGATTATTATCCCGATTCACGGGTATGCCCCCTACGGCAGCTACAATGTGTTTGACCCCACGGCCGATTTCGCCGATATCCTTGCAGAGAATCAATATATTGTCGTCCATCCGGGCCTGCGCAACCACCCGCCTTCGGACAGTGGGGATAACCTGTTGCGCGTGGGCATGAGCGTGGATGTGATGAACCTGATCGCCCTGCTCAAGGATAAGAACAACCTGCCTCCCGAGCTGGCAGCAGTCGACCCGGACAGGATGGGATTGTGGGGATACAGCCTGGGCGGAGAGATCGCCCTGCGCGTTCTCACCCTGAGCCCGGATATCAAAGCCACCGTGCTATATTCGACCTTGAGCGGGAATACTGAACTTAATTCGCGCCAGTTATATCACGTCCTGCAGGATGACCAGTTCCAGCAGGATTTCAAGGTGCCGATCGAAATGATGAGCCGGATCTCCCCGATGAATTATTATCATGACATCAAATCCGCCATCCAGCTTCATCACGGCCTGGCAGACACAACGGCACCCGTCTCCTGGGCGGTGGAGACCTGCTCCTTCCTGGAATCGGCTGGCGTTTCCGTCCAGTGCATCTACTATCCGGGCGCAGACCATGTCTTCCGCCGGCATGATTTCGAGAAGGTGGTCGCCAGCGCGCTGGATTTCTACAAGCTTCACTTATCGCCATGACAACAGCCGCATACCCTTTCCGGCAAGCCGGAGCGACAGTCATCCAAAGCATGCAGGATCTCTTCGAGCAGGGGCAGGAACAATGTCGAGCGTACGAAGGTTGAAAGCTCCAGTGCCTGCTTTTCATGCGCCAAACCTTCGCAAGGTTATAATTTGTGCATGCGTTTTACAACCTTATTCTTCGACCTGGATGATACACTCTATCCCTCTTCGACCGGTCTCTGGCAGGCCATCAAGGAGCGTATGACACGCTACATGCTCGAGCGCCTCTCCATCCCGGAAGCTGATGTGCCGATGCTGCGCGAGCAGTATTTTAAAATGTACGGGACCACACTGCGCGGCCTGCAGGAGCGCCATCAGGTCGATACAGAAGAATACCTGGCCTACGTCCACGACGTGCCGCTGACCAGCTACCTGACTCCCAACCCGGTCGTGCGGGAGGTGATCGCCTCCCTGCCGACCCGCAACCTGATCTTCACCAACGCAGATGCCAGCCACGCCCGCCGCGTCCTGGCCGCCCTCGATCTGGACGATCTGTTCGATACCATTGTGGACGTCAATGCCATTGCACCTTACTGCAAGCCCATGCCGGAATCCTTTGCCATCGCCATGGACCTGGCCGACGAGCCCGACCCGCGCAAGTGCGTGATGATCGACGACCTGCCGCGCACCACCCGCGCCGCCCTGAATGTCGGCATGGCCAGCCTGTTATATGGAAGCGATATCCCCAGCCCGGATGCGAGCGGAGTCTTCACCGATTGGAGGCATCTGCCCATATTGCTGGGCGACTGAAGGTGGTATAACAAAAGCTGTCTGTTCCCGTTGGGTTTTGAAGAGCGCTGTATTTGTGTACGTGGAAGCCGGCTTGAAAAAGCCGCCTGGAGATCAAACATGCTGTCGGATAATGCTCTCGTTGGAGCGATAATTTTCCTCCTGATGATCGTGGGGGCCAACTTTCTTATGTACGCCATTGCCCGGGGCTGGGCGAAAGGCGGAGGGAGCGCCCGCTGGATCGACGGCCTGAAACAGGGGCTGACCAAACCCATGGACAGCCAGAGAACCAAATCAATGGACGAACTGCGCCAGAAAGTGGAGGAGATGAATAAAAACAGGAAAAAAGACCAGTAAATCCGGCTTCTATCCGGGATCGGGGGAAATCATATACAAGTCTCATACACATAATTCATCCTTCTTTAATAACTTAATAGTATCTTTATCCCGTATATCTTTTGGAGGCATTTGTGAATAAAACCGTCATCACAGTCTTAGGTGTATTTGCAGCAGTCGTTTTACTGGCGGGGGCGTTTTCCGGTGGATTTCTTGCGGGACATTTTCTGCCAGCCGGGGGTCAAATCCCGGTTGTCAGTCAATTACTTCCGATTGCATCCGCTCCCACCACGGAACAGCAGTCTACAACGCCGGGCGATTTGCAGTCATTATTTAAACCGTTTTGGGAAGCATGGAACATCGTCCATACCCAGTACGTGAACCAGCCTGTGGATGACGTGGCTCTCATGCAGGGCGCAATTCGCGGCATGATGGACTCCCTTGGCGATAAGCAGACCTTTTACATGGATCCCAAGGTATATGAGAACCAGACCACCCAGCTGCAGGGATCCTATGAAGGCATCGGCGCCTATGTGGACCTCAAGGGCGATTACCTGACGATCATCAGTCCCATTGAAGGTTCACCGGCCGCAGCAGCCGGGCTGCAGTCGGGCGACAAGGTAATCGCCATCGACGGTCAGGATATGACCGGTGTGCCCCCGGAACAGGCACGCGCCAAGATCATCGGGCCGGAGGGTTCCAAGGTCACGCTGACAGTCTCGCGTGACGGCCAGCAGGCGCCGTTGGATTTCACCATCACCCGTGCCAAGATCGTCATGCACAGTGCGGAAGGCAAGATGCTGGACAATGGGATCGGCTACATTGACATCAACACCTTTGGCGATCAGACAACCGCCGAGTTGCGCGCTGCGCTGGATAAGATCCTGGCCCAGAAGCCCAAGGGAATCATCATCGATCTGCGCAACAACCCCGGCGGTTATCTGACCACAGCCGTGGAAGTGTCTTCAGAGTTCATCGACAAGGGTCCCATCCTGTTCGAAAAGTTCGGCAATGGCAAGCTCGAGGAGCATGATGCGCTTGGCAATGGCCAGGCGACCAAGATCCCGCTTGTAGTGCTGGTCAATGAAGGCTCGGCCTCTGCGTCTGAGATCCTGACCGGCGCCCTGCAAGATTATGGACGTGCAAAAGTAGTCGGCGTACAATCCTACGGCAAGGGCTCGGTGCAGGTCTGGCAGCCGCTGTCTAACAACCAGGGCGCGGCCCGCGTTACGATCGCCAAGTGGCT